>ML214206.1:0-1620 GCA_004366195.1 Actinomycetota bacterium | reverse complement strand
GGAACCCTCCGTGTCGTCCCGGCCCGCCCACACGGGCTCCCTCGCCGGGGCCGGCCCCGCGGAGAGTCGGCCGAGGAGCGCCGTGAGGGCGGACAGACCCGTGCCCTTCTCGAGGTACCCGTCCGCGTCGGTGAGAGGGGCCTCGCCGTCGGGTGCGGCGGACGTCGAGACCAGGATGCGGAGGTCGGGCGCGATGCGGCGGAGAGCATCGAGCCCGATCCCCCGCGCGATGAGCTCCTCGTCGAGGATCACGACGTCCGGTCGGCCGATCCGCGCGGCCTCCAGCACCTGGCCGGGGTCCGTGACCTCGCCGACGACCTCGTACCCGGCGTCCTCCAGGACGCGCCGCACGAGCGTCGGCTTGGCGTGGACGTTCCCCGCCAGGAGCACCCTGATGCGGTTGCCCCCGACCATCCGCCCCTCCCGAGCGCGCGAACGACGAGGCTCGTGCCCCGCCGCCCGCATCCTGCCACGAACGGCGGGATCCCGGCTACCGCCGAAGGTCGGGGATCAGCCGGAGAGCTCGGCGTCCCGACCGGCCAGCGCCCGGCGGGTCTCGAGGAGCTCGTCGATCCCCTCCGGGGGTAGGGGACGGGCGAAGTAGTAGCCCTGGCCGAGGTCGCAGCGCAGCCGCAGGAGCTGCTCGAGCTGGTCGGCACGCTCGATCCCCTCCGCCACGGGCCGCAGGTCGAGATCCTCCGCCAGCTTGATGATGGTGGCCGTCAGCGCCGACTTGCGCTCGTCGAGGTTGAAGGCGTCGATGAAGGACTTATCGACCTTCAGGATGTCGACGGGGAACTGCTGGATGTAGTTGAGCGAGGAGTAGCCGGTCCCGAAGTCGTCCACGGCGAGCTGCACGCCGAGGGCCTTGAGCTCGCGCAGCCGCTGCAGGGCGAGGTCGACGGCCTGCATCATGACGCTCTCCGTGATCTCCAGGACCAGGGTCTCAGGGGCGAGCCCCGACCGCATCAGGGCGTCGGCCACGTCGGATACGATCTCCGGCCGCTGGAGCTGCCGGGCGGAGAGGTTCACGGCGACGTGCAACGGAGGCCGCATCGGGTAGCGCTCCTGGAGGCTCCTCCCCTGACGGGTCGCCTCCCGCAGGACCCAGGTCCCGATGGGCACGATGAGCCCCGTCTCCTCGGCGAGGGGGATGAACTCCATCGGGGGGACGAGTCCTCGCTCGGGGTGCTCCCACCGCAGGAGGGCCTCGAACCCGCTGATCTCGCCGGTCGCGAGCTCGATCACCGGCTGGTAGTGGAGGACGAACTCCCCGTTGTCGAGGGCGCGCTGGAGGTCGGCCTTGAGCTCGAGGCGACGCAGCGCCACGTCGTGCATGGCTGGCTCGAAGATCTGGTACCGGTTCTTCCCGGCCTCCTTCGCCATGTACATCGCCACGTCCGCGTTGCGGAGGAGCTCCTCGGCGCCGACGGCTCCGCGCTCGTGGGAGGCGTCGGCCGTGGCGATGCCGATGCTGGCGTGGCACGTGACCTCCTTGCCCTCGAGGTAGTAGGGCGAGTCCAGGGCCTCGAGGATGCGCGCCGCCACGTCGGCAGCCCCGGTGCCGTCGCCCCCGTCCTCGAGGAGGACGGCGAACTCATCGCCGCCCAGGCGGGCCGC
>SIRV01000267.1 GCA_004366195.1 Actinomycetota bacterium | reverse complement strand
GCCGCGCGCATCCCGCCCACGAACGCCTCCCGAATCTCATCCCTCGTTGGATGCCCAAACCCTACCTCAGGTCGGCCTGCAGCCTCTCGGTCATCTCGGTTGGCCGCGACGAACCGAGCCTGAGGTCGAGGGTTCGGTCTCGACCTCGACATCGAGAGTCGAGACTGCCCTCCACGCCTAGTTGAGGGTTGCCAGCCCCGGACGGGTCCGGTAGAAAGGCCGAGGACCGATGGCCGAGAGGGTACCGATGGCCGAGAGGGCACATCGCGGACTTCCCCACGCACGCGAGCGTCGTCGCGCGGGCGGCGAGGGCCTGTTCGGGTTCCTGGGGCAGGACATGGCGATCGACCTGGGGACCGCGAACACGCTCGTCTACGTCCGGCGGCACGGCATCGTGCTGAACGAGCCCTCGGTCGTGGCCATCAACACGCTCACCGGCGCCATCCTCGCCGTGGGCAACGAGGCGAAGCGGATGATCGGCCGCACGCCCTCCCACATCCAGGCCGTTCGCCCGCTGAAGGACGGCGTCATCGCCGACTTCGACGTCACCGAGAAGATGCTGCGGTACTTCATCCAGCGGGTCCACAAGCGGCGGCTGCTCGCGAAGCCGCGCGTCGTGATCTGCGTGCCGAGCGGCATCACCGGGGTCGAGCAGCGAGCCGTCGAGGAGGCGGCGATCGCGGCGGGGGCGCGCCGCGCCTACATCATCGAGGAGCCGATGGCCGCGGCGATCGGCGCGGGGCTCCCGATCCACGAGCCGGCGGGGAACATGATCGTCGACATCGGCGGCGGCACGACGGAGGTCGCGGTGATCTCCCTGGGCGGCATCGTCACCTCCACGTCGCTGCGCGTGGGAGGGGACGAGCTCGACGAGGCGATCATCAACTACGTGAAGAAGGAGTACTCGCTCCTGCTCGGCGAGCGGACCGCGGAGGCGATCAAGCTCGCCATCGCCTCCGTGTACCCGATGCAGGAGGAGCTCGTCGCCGAGATCCCCGGCCGGGACCTGGTGTCGGGGCTGCCGAAGACGATCCAGATCACCGACGGGGAGATCCGCCAGGCGATCGAGGAGCCGGTCACGGCGATCATCGACTGCGTGAAGGCGACGCTGGATCGGACGCCGCCGGAGCTCGCGGGGGACATCATGCACCGCGGGATCGTGCTGACGGGCGGCGGGGCGCTGCTGCGGGGCCTCGACAAGCGGTTGCGGCACGAGACCGGGATGCCGGTCCGCATCGCGGAGAACCCGCTGTCCTCCGTGGCGATCGGCTCCGGGAGGTGCCTCGAGGAGTTCGAGGTCCTCCAGCGGGTCCTGGTGAGCCCGTCGAGAAGGTAGGGCCGCCGTGGCCCTGCGGACGCGGACCCGGAGCGCGCGGCTCCTCGTGGTGGCGCTCGTCTCCGTCTCCCTCGTCACGATCACCGTCGACTACCGGCAGGGTGAGCGGGGGCCGCTCGCCGCGGCGGGCGATGCGGCGCTCGCGTTCGTGAGCCCCATGCAGGAGGCCGTGGCGAAGGTGACCAAGCCGATCGGGGCCTTCTTCTCCACCCTCGTCAGGCTCCCGTCGATCCGCGCCGAGAACGAGCGCTTGCGCGCACGGGTCGCCGAGCTCGAGGCGCAGGTGGCGACCAGCGCCGACCTCGCTTCCCGCGTGGAGCAGCTGGAGTCCCTCCTCGGCCTGCGGGAGCGCCTGGGCCACCGGACGGTGGCGGCTCGGGTGATCGCGAACAGCGTCTCGAACCTGGAGTGGACGATCACGATCGACGCCGGCGCGAGCGACGGGGTCGCGGTCGACATGCCCGTGGTCGCTCCGGCGGGCCTCGTGGGGCACGTCGTCCGGGTCGCGCCCGACTCGGCCGTCGTGCGACTCATCATCGACCCCGACTCCTCCGTCGCGGCGCGCCTCGACGTCTCCCGGGCCACCGGCCTGCTGACGGGGCAGGGGGAGCGCGACCTACGGATGCACCTCATCGACCCGGCCACCCCGGTGCAGCCGGGCGAGCGCGTGGTGACGGCGGGGTACCGGATCCCCGGCGTCGGCGGGGGGCTCTATCCGCCCGGGATCCTCGTGGGCTCGGTCTCTCGGGTCCTGGGCGATGAGGCCGAGCTGGAGAAGCTGGTGACGGTGAGGCCGGCCGTCGACTTCTCGGCGCTCGACGCGGTGCTGGTGGTCCTGGGGGATGGATCGGGATAGCGGGGACGTGCGACGGACCCTCCTGCTCGCCGCGGTCATCGTCACCGCCCTCCTCCTGCAGACGACGGTGTTCGCGGACCTGCGCCTGCTCGGCGCGCGTCCCGAGCTCCTGTACCTCGTGACGATCGTGTTCGCGTTCCAGGACGGTCCGTCGGCCGGAGCGCTCACGGGGTTCGCCTGCGGGATGGCCGAGGACTTCCTGCTCGATCAGCCGAAGGGCATCACGGCCCTCACGCTCACGCTCCTCGGGTACGTGGTGGGGCTGCTGCGGCAGTACGTGGTGAGCCCCTCGCCCCTGTTCCCCGTCCTGCTCGTGGCGGTTGGGACCTTCGCCGGCGTCGGCTTCAACGGGATCGTGTCCTTCCTCCTCGGCGAGCTCCAGGTCTCGGCGCTGTACCTGATCCGGATCGCGGCGCTCTCCGCGATCTACAACGCGATCCTCACGCCCCTCGTGTACCCGGCCCTGCGCCGCGCGATCGCGGCGTCCCGGGCGCAGAAGGTGGTGCGGTGGTGAGGCCCCGGTGACCGACCCCCGTCTCGCGTCCAGGCTCCGCGTGCTGGCCGGTCTCGTGGCGCTGATGTTCGCCGCCCTCACCACCCGCCTGTGGTTCCTGCAGGTCCTGGCGGTGGAGCAGTACCGGCGGGAGGCGGTCCGCAACGCCGTCCGGCTCGTCGAGGTCCCGGCCCGGCGCGGGCGGATCCTCGACGTCCACGGCCGGGTGCTGGTGGGCAACCGGCCGAGCCTCGTGGTGACGATGAACCGGCAGACGGCCGGGGATCGGGTCGAGGACGTGCTCGGGCGCCTGTCACCGCTCCTCGGGGTCCCCGTCGCCGAGCTCCGTCGGCGCCTCGAGGATCCCCGCTACTACGCCTATACCCCGGTGCCGCTCGCGACCGACATCCCTCGCCGGGTCTACTTCTACCTCGCCGAGCACGCCGACGAGTTCCCCGGCGTCTCGGTGGAGGAGCGGCCGGTCCGCACGTATCCGTACGGATCCCTCGCCGCCCACGTCCTCGGGTACCTGCGCGAGATCACCGCGGAG
>ML214205.1:7657-11769 GCA_004366195.1 Actinomycetota bacterium | reverse complement strand
AGCAGGGGATCGCACTCGCGCCCGCGCACTGGGGCCTGCTCTCGGAGGAGGCCCCGTACGCCTACAAGGACGTGGACGAGGTCGTGCGGGTGTGCGAGGGGGCGGGTCTCTCGAAGATCGTCGCGCGGCTGCGCCCGATCGGCGTCGTGAAGGGGTGAGTCGCATGGCCGGATCGGCGGCGCTCGCCGCCCGAGAGCTCGTGGAGCGGCTCGGCGGGCGCTTCTCCGTCCAGATGGGCATCGACGTGGACCGCTCGGACCGCGAGGTGGACCGGTGGTTCCTGGCGGCGACCCTGTTCGGGACGCGGATCGCCTGGCCGATCGTGGAGCGCACCTTCGCCGTGCTCCGCGGGGCGGGGGTGGAGACGATCGAGGACGCCGGGCGGCGCTCGTGGCAGGAGCTCGTCGAGCTGCTCGACGCCGGCGGCTACGTCCGGTACGACGAGCGCACGGCCGCCCGGCTCCGGCGCCTCGCGGAGGTGGTCGCCGAGCGCCACGGGAGGCCCTCGGCGCTGAAGGCCGAGCGCGACCCGCGCGCGCTGGAGGCCGCCCTCGACGCGTTGCCGGGCTGGGGCCCCACCACGGTCCGGCTGTTCCTGCGCGAGCTCCGCGGTGTGTGGCCGGGGGCCGACCCGCCCCTCGACGAGCGTGCGGCGGAGGCGGCGCTCGCGCTCGGCCTGCCCGTGCGCGACGTCGTGACCCTGCGGCGGCTGGCCGCGAGGGCCGAGCTCGAGGTGCGGGACCTCGAGGCCGCCCTGGTCCGCGCCCGGATCACGCAGCGCTCCGCGGCCTGAACCCGGCCGTCCCGTTGCCTCACCGCGCCTCCGCGAGGGCGCGGGCCGCCTCGACCTGTCGCGCGATCCCTCCCATGACGCGCTCGAGGAAGGCCGCGACGTCGGCCTCGTCCCCGGGGTCGCCCTCCGGGGAGATCGGCGGCCCGAAGACGACGGCGAGCCGGGGGCGCCAGGGCGGGCGCAGGTGGAGCCCGGAGCGCGGCCATCGGTGCTGCGTGCCCCAGATCCCGACGGGGACGACGGGAGCGGAGGCGGTGAGCGCGATCCTGGCGACGCCGGAGCGACCGGGGAGCAGGCCCGCGCCGGGGTTCACGGTCCCCTCGGGGAAGATCCCGGCCAGGGCTCCGCCCCGCACCGTCGAGATCGCCTCCTCGAGCGCGCGGGCGTCGCGCGCTCCCCGCCGGACGGGGATCTGGCGGAACCGGCGGAGGGCCCAGCCGACGCTCCAGCGGCGGAAGAACTCGGCGGCGACGAGGAAGCGTACGACCCGACGGCGTCGCTCGCTCACCACGGCCGCGAGCACGACCCCGTCGAGGGCGCTCACGTGGTTGGCGGCCAGCACGGCCGGTCCCGCGGCCGGCACGAACGCGACGCCCGCGGGGCGGAGGCGGAACGCGGCCCGGAAGCCCCACCAGACCAGACGCGAGCACACGCGCCACAGGAGGTCCCGCTCGTCCCGGGCTCGGCCCACGCGGCGGATGGTAGCCGGTGGGGCGGGCCCCGCGCCGATACGATGGCGCGCGAGCCCGGGGAGCCCGGGCGGACCGACGCGAGGAAGGGATGCGATGGACGGTGGCCAGGCGCGCGTCGAGGCCCTGCGGGAGCTCGCGGCCCGGCGCTACGACGACTACGTGGAGGCGCTCGAGGAGCTGGTGAACATCGACTCGGGGTCGTACACGCCGGAGGGCGTGAACCAGGTGGTGGACCGCTGCGAGGCGCGGTTCCGCTCCCACGGCTGGTCGGTGGAGCGGATCCCGCACCGGCCGGCCGAGGGCGAGCCTCAGCTCGGCGACCTGCTGATCGGGCGCCTGGAGGGCGCGGGCGGGCCCCGCGTGCTGATGATCGGCCACACCGACACCGTCTTCGACCCCGGCACGGCCGCCGAGCGCCCCTTCCGGATCGAGGGCTCGCGCGCCATGGGTCCCGGCGTATCGGACATGAAGGGCGGACTCCTCCTCGGGTTCGTCGCCCTCGAGGTGCTGCAGGAGGCGGGGTTCGACGGCTTCGGCCGCATCACGTACGTGAACAACCCCGACGAGGAGATCGGCTCGCCCTTCTCCCGCAGCTACATCGCCGAGCTGGCCACCGAGGCCGACGTCGCGCTGGTGCTGGAGAGCGGCCGGGAGAACGGGGACGTCGTGTCGGCCCGCAAGGGCGTGTCCGACTTCCGGATCGAGATCGCGGGTCGCGCGGCCCACGCCGGGGTCGAGCCGGAGCGCGGCCGGAGCGCCATCCTGGAGGCCGCCCACAAGACCATCGCGCTCCAGGCCCTGAACGGCCGATGGCCGGGGGTCACGGTGAACGTCGGCGTGATCCGCGGCGGTACCCGGACGAACGTCGTCCCCGAGCGGTGCGTGCTCGAGGTGGACGTGCGCTCGCCCCAGGAGGAGACGCTGCGCGCGGTGGAGGCCGAGGTCGAGCGCATCGCCGCTCAGCACACCGTCCCCGATGTCACGGCGACCTGGCGGGTCGGCGCCTGGCACCGCCCCATGGAGAAGAAGGAGGGGGGCGCGCGGCTCGCCGCGCTCGCGGCGGCGGTCGCGGCCGACCTCGGCTTCGAGCTCCACGACGCCGCCACGGGGGGCGCCTCCGACGCCAACACCACCTCGGCGGCCGGCGTGCCGACCCTGGACGGCCTGGGGCCGGTCGGCGGGGACGACCACGGGCCGAGGGAATGGATCGACCTTTCCAGCGTGGTTCCTCGCATCGCGCTGTTCGCCGGGCTAGTCTCCCGGCTCGGGACCCTGTGATGGGAGCTCGGAGGCACGCGCCATGGAGATCACGAGCGTCCGCTTCGACAAGCCCGAGGACCTGAACGTCATCCTCGGACAGTCCCACTTCATCAAGACCGTCGAGGACCTGCACGAGGCGCTCGTGGGGTCCGTTCCGAACCTCCGCTTCGGGATCGCGTTCTGCGAGTCGAGCGGCCCCCGCCTCGTCCGCTGGAGCGGGAACGACCAGGAGCTGATCGACGTCGCGGTGCGCAACGCCCGGGCCATCGGCGCCGGACACAGCTTCATCATCGCGCTGCGCGAGGGCTTCCCGATCAACGTCCTGAACGCTGTCAAGGCCGTGCCAGAGGTGTGCCGGATCTTCTGCGCCACGGCGAACCCGCTCGAGGTGATCGTGGCCGAGACCGAGCAGGGGCGCGCGATCCTCGGCGTGGTCGACGGCTCCTCCCCCCTCGGCGTGGAGACGGAGGAGGACGTGGCGGAGCGCAAGGCGCTCCTCCGGCGGTTCGGCTACAAGCTGTGAGCATGAGCGGGATCCCGGCGGAGTTCGTGCTCGGGCTGCGCGAGGCGCAGGAGACCTACCGGCGCCTCGTCGAGGGCATCCCGGCGATCCTCTACGTGGACGCCGTCGACGACGTCTCCTCCAACATCTACACGAGCCCCCAGGTCGAGGAGATCCTGGGCTTCACGGTCCAGCAGTGGCGCGAGGAGCCGAACCTGTGGCTCGCCCGGATGCACGAGGAGGACCGGGAGCGCGTCCTCGCGCTCCACCGGAGGTCCAACCAGACGGGCGAGCCCTTCCGCGCCGAGTACCGGCTGATCGCCGCCGACGGACGCGAGGTCTGGTTCCGGGACGAGGCCGTGCTCGTGCGCGACGCCGCGGGCCGGCCGGCGTACTGGCGCGGGATCATGCTCGACATCACCGACCGCAAGCGCGCGGAGGAGAAGCTCCGACGGAGCCTGGAGATCCTGCGCAGGACGATGGAGGAGCGGCGGATCCTCGCCGCCAAGCTGGAGGAGGCGCAGGAGGAGGAGCGCCGTCGGATCGCCGCCGACATCCACGACGACTCGATCCAGGTGATCTCGGCTGCGGACCTGCGGGCGCAACGGCTCGCGCAGCGCATCGAGGACCCGGAGCTCCGAGCCGAGGCCGAGGCGCTGCACGAGGATCTTCGCGAGGCCGTGGACCGGCTGCGCCACCTGCTCTTCGAGCTCCGCCCGCCGGCGCTCGATCACCGGGGCCTCGTCGCCGCCCTCCGCGGGTACCTGGAGCATCCATGGGGCGGGTCGGCGCTCGCCGTGGAGCTCGTGGACCGGCTCGAGGTCGAGCCGCCGCCGGAGCTGCGGACGACGCTCTTCCGCATCGC
>ML214205.1:0-7647 GCA_004366195.1 Actinomycetota bacterium | reverse complement strand
GGGGCTGCGACGCCCTCGACCTCTCGGAGTCCGAGCCGGGGCACCTCGGGGTCACGGCGATGATCGAGCGGGCGGAGCTCGCCGGCGGCCGATGCCGGATCGAGGGGGCGCCCGGCCGGGGCACGACGGTCGAGTGCTGGCTCCCGCTGGAGCGGGCGGACGACCTGCTCGCCGACGCGGGCGGCGGCGGGTAGGGTCGGCTCAGGCCGCCGACGGCTCGGCCCGGCCGGGAAGCGCCGCGCCGGTCGCGGGGTCGAAGAAGTGGAACCGCGTCGGGTCCACGGAGAGGCGAACGCGTCCCCCCGGTCGTGCCCGGGTGCGGGCGTCGACCCTCGCGCAGAAGATGGACCTGGCCTCCCCGAGCAGGAAGGTCTCCTCCGCGGCGGCCGCGGTCTCCTCCACGGCGACCGGCGGCGCGTCGACGCCGAAGAGCACGTTCACCTCGCTGCCGAGGTCCTCGGTGACCTCCACGGTGACCTCGATCTCCGGGCGGCTGGGGTCCGGCCAGACCTCCGCGTCCTCCATGTCCGCGGGTCGGATCCCGAGGATCACCGTTCGCCCCTCGTAGGCCGAGAGGTCGACCCCCGGCGGAAGCGGCAGCTCGAGGCCGCCGAACGCGACGGTGCCGTGCCGCACGGTGGCCTCGACCAGGTTCATGGGGGGCGAGCCGATGAACGCCGCCACGAACAGGTTCGCGGGGTGTGCGTACAGGTCCTGCGGCGTGGCGACCTGCTGGAGGACGCCGTCGCGGAGCACCGCCACCCGCTCCCCGAGGGTCATCGCCTCCACCTGATCGTGGGTGACGTACACGGTGGTCGTGCCGAGCCGGTCGTGGAGCTGCGCGAGCTGGGCCCGCATCTGGACCCGCAGCTTGGCGTCGAGGTTCGAGAGGGGTTCGTCCATCAGGAAGGCGACCGGCTCGCGCACCATCGCCCTGCCCATCGCGACCCGCTGGCGCTGCCCACCGGAGAGGGCCGCCGGCTTGCGCGGGAGCAGCTCCTCGAGGCCGAGGATCCGCGCGACCTCCGTCACGCGGCGGCGGATCTCTTCCTTCGGCATCCGCCGCAGGCGCAGGCCGAAGCCGAGGTTCTGCTCGACCGTCATGTGGGGATACAGGGCGTAGTTCTGGAAGACCATGGCCACGTCGCGCTCCCGCGGCGATAGGTCGGTGACCTGACGGCCGCCGATCCGCACCTCGCCGGCCGTCACCTCCTCGAGCCCTGCGATGATCCGCAGGATCGTGGACTTGCCGCACCCCGAGGGGCCGACGAGGACCATGAACTCCCCGTCGCGGATCTCGAGGGAGAGGTCGTTCACGGCGACGACGCCGCCCCCGAAGACCTTCGTCACGTGCTCCAGCACGATCTCGGCCATCCCTCACCTCCCCGCGGCCGCCGGGCGCGCCGCGCCGGCGAGCCGCTCGTGCGTCAGCCCGCGTCGTACCCGGGCCCTCGCCGCGGCCGACGCCCCGATCCCGTCGAGGCCGAGCATGGCGGCCCCGACGACCGGCGGCGCGGCGAGGACGACGATCCGCGCTCGCGGCGCGACGGCGTGGATGCCCTCCTCGATCCGTTCGAAGAAGGGGCCGAACCGGTTGCGGAAGATCCCGCCGCCCAGGACCACGTCGACGTCGAGGTCCCGCATCCGCAGCCGCACGATGGCCGCCCTGGCCATCGTCACGATCTCCTCCGCCTGGCGGTCGACGATGGAGCGGGCCACCGCGTCCCCGAGCTCCGCGTCCCGGAACACGACCGGGGCGAGCTCGGCGAGGCGCTCCGGCTCGAGCCGCCGGAAGTAGATCGCCTCCATCACCTGGCGCGGCGTGCGGAGGCCGAAGTGGGCGGGCACGCTCCGGGCCAGGCTCGTCCGCCGCCCTCGGCCGTCGCGGGCGCGCAGCGCGTACCAGAGCGCCGTCTCACCGAGCTGCATCCCGCCGCCCCAATCCCCGGAGATGCCGCCGATCGCCGGGAGCCGGTACACCCGCCCGGTCGGCGACACCGCCGAGCAGTTCGTGCCGAACCCGCAGACGATCCCGACGCCCCAGTCCCGCTCGGTGCCGGCCCGGAGCACCGCGAACGTGTCGTTGCGCACGAGCTCGCGCTCGGCGAGGCCGCGTCGGCGCAGGCCGCGCAGGATCCGGCGGTCGTCCGCCGGCAGGTCGGCGCCGGCCACGCAGAAGACCCCGAGCTCCGCCAGGGGTCGGGCCTCGGGGTCGAGGCCGGCGTCCCGCGCGGCGGCCTCGGCCGCGGCCTCGATCGAGTCGATGTGTCGGTCGTCGCCGGTCTGCTCCCACCGCAGGCCGGCGACGCGGGCGGCCCCGAGGACGCGGCCGCCGCGGGAGAGCAGGGCCGCGTCCACCTTCGAGCCCCCGCCGTCCACGGCGAGCACGGCCGGCCTCACGGGAGCGTCTCCAGCTCCTCGACGGTGACGGCGCGGGCCCCCGCCTCGCGGAGCCCGACGAGGAGCGCGGGCACGGCGTCGGCCGTCGCGTCCGGCCAGGTGTGCAGCAGGACGACGGCGCCGTCCCCGTGCTCGAGGGCGCCCCGGAGCGCGTCCTCGGCGACCTGCTCCGGCGCCCGCCAGGGCTCCCAGTCCTCGACCTCGACGTGCCAGTGGACGTTCCGATACCCGCTCGCCGCGAGCGCCTCGAGGACCCAGGGGTCGTCGTGCCCGGCTCCGAACGGGCACCGGAACCAGGGGCGCGGGTCGCGGCCGGTGGTCTCGCGGATCGCCCGCTCGCCCTCCTCCAGGTCCCGGCGGATCCCCTCCTCGGTGAGGGTCGTCATGGGCGCGTGATGGTGCGAGTGGTGCCCGACGAGGTGTCCGTCCTCGGCGATCCGACGCGCCGTCTCCGGCCGCGCGAGCGCCCATCGTCCCTGGATGAAGAAGGTGGCCCGCACGCCGGCCTCGCGCAGGGCGCTGAGGATCCGCTCGGCGTTGTCCGGCGCCCAGCGGGGGCGGTCCGGGTGCTCGGCGTCGAAGGTGAGGGCGATGCGGGGGCCCCGCTCACTCACGAGTGGTCACCTTCGAGGCGCGCGTGTACGCGCCCGGCGTCCGACCGGCGAGGACCGCGAGCTTCCAGGCGAGGAGCTGGATGGGGACGATCGCGACGGCCGACATCAGCGCCCGGTCCAGGTACCCGGTGGCGATGGGGTGGGCCCCCTTCGGCGCCTCGCCGTCCGGGGTGACGACGAGGACGGCGGCGCCGGCCTCGACGAGCTCGGCCGCGAGCGAGAGGTCGAGGCGTCGGGTCTCCGGCTCGGTGGCCAGCACGATCGCCGACATGCCCGGCCCGGCGAGCTCGAGCGGGCCGTGCCGGAACATGGCCGACTCCAGGGACTCGGCCATGACCCCGCACTCCTTCAGGATCAGGGCGCCCATCTCGGCGGCGGCGCGGGCGGGTCCGCGACCGAGCACGACCATCACCTCCCGCCCGCCGAGGAGCCCCGCCAGGCGGTCGGCCTCCGCCTCGGGGTCGTCGAGGAGCCGCTCGGCCGCGAGGGCCGCGCCCTCGGCGGCGGTGCGGGTGTGGTCGATCGCGGTGGCCACGCCGTCCCCGGCGAGGAGCCGCGCGAGCCCCGCCAGGGTCGTCATCGCCGCGGCGAAGGTCTTCGTGGAGGGTCCCGTCTCCTCCCCCGCCCACGTGTCGAGCCGGATGTCGGCCCGCCGGGCGAGGTCGTTCTCGAGCCCGTTCGTCACCGAGATCACGAAGGGGCGCACCCGCTGCTTGGAGATCTCGTTCGCGAGCTTGACGACCTCGGCGCTCTCGCCGGACTGGCTCACGATCACCAGGAGGGTCTGCGCGCCGAGGATCGGTCGCCGGAAGTGGAGCAGCTCCGCCGTGTCCACCAGGAGCGAGGGCACCCCGCGGCCGGCGAGGTCGTTCACCGCCGGGTAGCAGGCGTCGTAGGAGCTGCCCATCCCGGTGAACACCAGCGTCCGAGCGGTCCGACCCACCTCGCGCACGCGCTCGAGCAGATCCCGCTGGTCGAGGAGGGCGGCCGCGGCGCGGCGGATCGCGTCCGGCTGCGCGGCGATCTCGGCGAGGAATGGGTCAGGAAAGTTTCCTAACGATCGCATCGGTCCGAGTGTAGTCTGGCGCCGCGATGGGTGTGAAGGTCGCCGTCGTCGGCGCGGGCAGCACCTACACCCCCGAGCTCGTCGAGGGGTTCGCGCGGCGCGCGGACCGGTTCCCCATGGAGGAGCTCGCGCTCCACGACCTCGACCCCGAGCGGTTGGAGATCGTAGGAGGTCTCGCGGAGCGGATGCTCCGTCGGGCGGGGTACGCGCGGCCGCTCGTCCGCACGCTCGACCGCGGGCGCGCGCTGGAGGGGGCGGACTTCGTGATCGTGCAGCTCCGGGTGGGCGGCAACCGGGCCCGGTACCTGGACGAGACGATCCCGCCGCGGTACGGGTGCGTGGGCCAGGAGACGACGGGTCCGGGCGGCTTCGCGAAGGCGCTCCGGACGGTCCCCGTGGTGCTCGAGCTGGCGGAGGAGACCGCCCGGCGCGCCGCGCCGGGGGCGTGGTTCGTGGACTTCCCCAACCCGACGGGCCTCGTCACCCAGGCGCTGCTCGACGCCGGGCACCGGGCGCTCGGCCTGTGCAACATCGCGATCTCCCTGCAGCGCGAGCTCGCCGCGCGGTTCGGCGTGGAGCCGGAGCGGGTCGAGCTCGAGCACGTCGGCCTGAACCACCTCTCGTGGGAGCGGGCCGTGCGCGTCGACGGCGTGGACCGGCTCCCCGAGATCCTGGAGCGCCTCGAGGAGGAGCCCGTCGAGGCGGGGTTCCCGCCGGAGCTCGTCCGGGCCCTCGGCGCGCTGCCTTCGTACTACCTCCGCTACTACTACTTCACCGACCGCATCGTGGCGGAGCAGCGTGGGGGGGCGCAGACCCGGGCCGAGGAGGTCATGGAGATCGAGGCCGGCCTGCTCGAGCTGTACCGGGACCCCTCCCTCGACCGCAAGCCGGAGCTGCTCGAGCGGCGGGGCGGCGCCTTCTACTCCGAGGCGGCCGCCCAGCTGGTCGCCTCGCTGCACGAGGGGGCGGGCGACGTCCAGGTGGTGAACGTGCGGAACGACGGCGCGATCCCGAACCTCCCGCCCGAGGACGTCGTCGAGGTCCCCGCGAGGATCGACCGCGAGGGGGCGCATCCGCTCCCGCTCGCGGGGCTCGCCCCCGAGATGCTGGGGCTCGTGCAGCACGCCAAGGCCTACGAGCGGCTCGCGATCGCCGCCGCGCTTACGGGCGACCGTACGACGGCGCTCAAGGCCCTGATCACCAACCCGCTCGGCCCCGACGCCGACGTCGCTCCGGCCCTCCTCGCGGAGCTGCTCGAGGCGCACCGGGCCTTCCTGCCGCGCTTCTTCCCGCCCGGCTGAGCACCCTACGCGCGCGGGGCGAGGCCCTCGAGCTCGTGGGCGTGCTTCTGGACCTTCGCGAGCGCCTCGACCACGTCCTCGATGCCCTCGCGGCCGGCCCGGAACGTGTTCTCCATCAGGTACACGGACTCCCGGAGGCCGGCGGCCTCGGCCACGGGGAAGGACATCCGCGCGGGGTCCAGACGGTCCGCGAACTCCACGGCGACCGGCAGCTTCGAGCGCGAGGGCTGGAACAGGTCGTACCGGTTCATCGGCGGGTACTGGACCTCGGCCGGGATCCCCTCGGCTTCCAGGGCCGCGGCGACCACGTGGTTCGTGGCGCCGGCGAACGCGTCCGGGTCGATGGCGAAGATGTAGTTGTAGAAGCTCCAGCGCGTGATCCGCGGATCCCGCGGCTTGATCGTCACGCCGGGTACCTGGGGCGCGAGTTCCTCGAAGTAGGCGGCCGCTGCCTCGCGCTCGGCTCGCTGCTCCTCGAACCGCGCGAGCTGGGCGACGAGGAGCGCCGCGTGGAGCTCCCCCAGGCGGTAGTTCGCGCCGAAGGTGTACCCCCGCTCCTCGGGGTCCTTCGGCCGGCCGCAGTCGATGAGCGAGTGGGCGCGCCGCGCGAGCTCCTCGTCGTTCGTGAGGAGGCTGCCGCCCTCGCCGGCCGTGAGGATCTTCGAGGACTGGTGGCTGAAGGAGCCGAACGCGCCGATGCAGCCGGCGCCGCGGTCGCGCCACCGCTGGCCGTGGGCGTGCGCGCAGTCCTCGACGACGGCGAGGCCGTGCCGCTCGGCGACGTCCATGATGCGGTCCATGTCCGCCATCTGCTGTCCGAGGTGGACGGGGATGACGGCGCGCGTGCGGGGGGTGATCGCCGCCTCTACCAGGTCGGGGTCGATCGTCCAGGTCTCCGGCGTGACGTCCACGATGACGGGCAGCGCCCCCGCGGCCATCGGCGCGTACGCGGTGGCGACGAAGGTGAGCGCCGGCACGATCACCTCGTCGCCCCATCCGATGTCGAGCGCCTTGAGGGCGACCTCCATCGTGATCGTGCCGTTAGCCATCAGAACGCCGAACCGGGCTCCTTGGTACGCGGCGAAGGCGGCCTCGAACTCGGCCGCCCTCGGCCCGGGTTCCGGGAACCCACCCCAGCGGCCGCTGCGGACCACCTCCGTCACCGCTCGGATCTCAGGCTCGCCCCAGACCGGCCATGCGGGGTACCCCCGGGGGCGCACGGGGGTCCCGCCGCGGATCGCGAGCTCGGCCATCTCGCCTCCCTCCGTGCCCGGACGGCCTGCCTTGACCGGCCGTCGGCGGCAGCGTAGCATCACATCGAATAGTTAGGAAAGTTTCCTACCGGGGGGCGTCGACGGGCGTCGAACGGATCTCCGCGGCCGGCACGCCGAGCCTGCTGCGCGCGCTGAACGAGCGCTCACTGCTGGAGCTGATCCGGGAAGGCGGGCCGATCTCGCGGGCGGAGCTCGCCCGGGGCAGCGGGCTCTCCAAGCCCACCGTCTCGCAGGCGCTCCACACCCTGGTCCGGAGCGGGTTGGTGCGCGACGCGGGGCGGTCCTCGGGGGGCAAGGGGCCGAGCGCCGTCCTGTACGAGCTGAACCCGGACGCGGGGCGGGTCGTGGGGATCGACGTGGGGCGCTCCTACGTCCGGGCGGCCCTGACCGACCTGGCCGGGGCGATCCTCGCCCGACGGGACGAGCGAGCGCGGGCGCGCAGCGCCGACGCCCTCATCCACCAGATCGCCGGGCTCGCCCACGCGCTCGCGGCGGAGGCCGGGGTGCGCTGGGCCCAGGTCACGTTCGCGGTGGTCGGCAGCCCCGGCGTGTTCCAGCCGGCGAGGGGGACGGTGGCGCTCGCCCACAACCTGCCGGGGTGGGGCCGGCAGGGGCTCGTCGAGGCGATCCGGCGCGAGCTCGGCACCAACGTCGCGGTGGAGAACGACGTGAACCTCGCCGCCCTGGGCGAGCGCTGGAAGGGGCTCGGCAAGGGCGTGGCGAACTTCGTCTACCTGCACGTCGGCACCGGGGTCGGCATGGGCGTCATCGTGGACGGTCGGCTGTACCGGGGAGCGACGGGGGCCGCCGGGGAGATCGGCTACCTGCCGCTCGCGGTGACGGATCCTCACGACCCCGCCAACCGACGCCGCGGCGCGCTCGAGCGGGAGCTCGGCGCCACGGGCGTCGTGGCGACGGCCCGTCGGATGGGCCTGCGGGTGCGCACGCCCCGGGGGATCTTCTCGGCGGCGCGGCGAGGCGATCCGCCCGCC
>ML214204.1:2759-6597 GCA_004366195.1 Actinomycetota bacterium | reverse complement strand
CTGGCGGGACCCGCCCCCCCCGGCACCCGTTCCGTCCCTAGCCGGCCGCCTCCATGTTGCGGGTGACGACCTCCATCGTCTCGTTCAGGCGGTCGGTCGGGCTGAACTCCACGAGCGAGGTCCCGGCGAAGATCTCCGGGGTATGGCCAGGCCCCACGAAGTAGGCGTCGCCGGCCACGAACTCCTGGTCGCCCTGGGCCGTGTGGAAGACGACCTTGCCCTCGAACACGTAGCCCCAGTGCTCGCACTGGCACTTGTCGTCAGGCAGGCCCACGAACAGCGTGGTCATGTCAGCGTCGACCGTGTAGCTCTCGAACCCGACGGTGTACCCACCGAGGTCGGCATAGTGCCCCTCGAACCCCTCGAGCTCGACGTGCTGCGACGCCGAGGCCCTCGATGCCTTCGCCATCTCCTCCTCCTTCCTTCAGCACGCTCCCGCGCGCTCCTCAACCATCCGCGCCAGGTTACGGAGGCTCTTCCGCGCGAACGACGCGGACACCTTCAGACCGAGGGACCGCAGCCCCGGTACCCTGAACATCACCATCGCGCCGGGGAGCTCGCTGATCCGCGCGATCGTGAGCGTGTAGAGGATCAGGCACCCGCCGTCACGCGGCGACAGGTCGTACCGGTGAACGTTCGTCCACTCGACCACCTTCCTCTTCTTGGTCGTCAGCCTGGCCTCGGTGACGAACTCGAACCGGCTGGGCCGGCTCGCCTCGGTTACCACCGACGAGTCGGCGAACGACCCCGATGGGTCGGCCCCCGTCGATCGGAACTCGGTCCCCACGCTCGCCGGGCCCTCCGGCGCCTCGAGCGACAACAGCCGGAAGCTCTCCTTCGGCTGCCGCCTGCCGCCCCACTCGAGGTGCGACGGGAGGTCGGCCAGCAGGTGGTACACCGCCTCGGCCGGGGCCCGGCACACCTCCTCCAGCCGGACCACGAGCTCGCGCCGCAGCGCGTTCCCCCGCTTGCTCCCCGCCTGCTGCGTGGCCATGACGCCCCTCCTCTCCTCCGCGGATGAGGAGAGGGTGCGCCCGAACGGACGCCGGAAGGATGGGGGGATCTACCTATCTTCCCCCCGGTTCCTGCACCGTTCGGAGCGCGAAGGCGGCGGCCTCGGCGCGGCTGCGCAGGTGGAGCTTGGCGAGGATGTTGCTCACGTGGTGCTCGGCGGTCCTCGTGCTGATGAACAGGCGCGCGGCGATCTCGGGGTTCGACAGGCCCTCGCCGAGCAGCGCGAGCACCTCGCGCTCGCGCCTCGTGAGCGTCCCGACGTCCTTCGGGCCGGTCCGGCCTGCCTTCCCGCGCTCGCGCAGGAACGCGGCCGCCGCGTCCGCGTCCCGCGGCATGCCCAGCCGCTCGAACTCGGCCAGGGCCGCATTCGCCTCGCCGACCGCGATTTCCGGGTCCGCCGGATCCAGGACCCGCGCGAGCTCGAACCGGGCTCGCGCGGCGTCGGGGGCGAGCCCCTCTGCGGCGAACGCAGACACGGCTGCCTCGAGGAGCCGCGGCGCGTCCGGCTCCCCCGCCGCCGCCGCGACGCGGGCCCGGGCGAACGCGGCCATCGCGCCGATCCTGGCGAGCGACGACCGCTCGGCCACGGCGGCGAGGCGCCCCGCGGCGGCTCGGGCGTGCTCGACGTTCCCCTGCGCGAGCAGGACGTCCACCAGGAGCGCCAGGAAGGGAGCCGCGAGCGCGTTGTCCTCGCCGATGGCGTTCAGTCGCCGGTGGACGACAGCGCCGGCCATGGCGACCTCCTTCCGGGCGAGGTGGAGCATGGCGAGCGCGTGGGTCGCTTCCGGCAGCTCCTCGAACCCCGAGAGGAGCTCCTCGGCCTCCTCGAACCGCCCCTGCATCAGGCGGAGCCCGGCGAGCTTGGCCGTCGGATGGACGCACCGGGACCGCAGGTCGGCATCGCGCATCGCCCGCAGCCCCTCGACGAGCAGTCCCTCGGCCATCTCCCACTGCCCGGACGCGACGAACATCTCCGCGCAGCACGCGTAGCAGAACCCGAGCACGGCCGCGTGCTCATGCTGCCCGAGCCACCGCTCGACCACCCGCCCCCACTGCTCGATCCGCTGCCAGTCCGCGGCCAGCTCACAAGCCGCGATCCCCACGCAGATCACGTCGCCGATGGTCTCGAGCCCCGCGACCTCCCCCCCGGTGGCCGCCGCCATCGCCTCGTCCACCCGCGCGAGGCCGCCCTCGACATCGCCCAAGGCCACGGCGGCATAGCCTGACCGGACGAGCGCCGCGGCCTCCAGATCGGCCGACCCGTACCGGCGGGCGATCTCGAGCGCGTGCGCCGCGTGCTCGGCCACCTCCGCCGGAGCCACGGCGCGTTCGGCGCGGGCGATCGCAAGCCATCCGAGGTCGGGGCCGGGTTCCGCCTCCCCGAGGAGCCTCTCGGCCCGGGCGTGCCACCCGTTGCTCGCGGCCCGGTTCCCGAAGGCGGCCGCGTGCTCCCGGGCGAGCCACAGGGCCGCCCGCGCGGCGGCCTCCGTCCGGCCTCCCGCCCGGTAGCCGCCGTACGCGCGCTCCATCGCCGTGACCGCTCCCTCGAAGTCGTGGAGCCACCACCGGGCGCGCGCCAGCCCCTCCTCCGCCTCGGGCGAGGGCGACCCGGCGAGGGCAGCCTCGAACGCCGCCTGCGCCTCGCCCCACGCTCCCCGCTGAAGGGCCTCCTCGCCCTGCGCCAGTGGGCCGGTGGTGGCCTGCTCGACCATGGCGCGATGATGACAGCGATGAACGCCAGACGCATCCGCCACCACGCCGGATCCGCGGGCCGGTGACGACCTTTCCGTGCGCGTTAGGTGGCGTCAGCAGATGGCCTAGACTCGCGGTCGCGCTCACCTGCTCCATCTGTGGCGAGGAGAACCCCGAGCGGGCGAAGTTCTGCCTCGCCTGCGGTACGCCGCTCGCCGCGGCACCTACCCTCGGGGCGGAGCGCAAGGTCGTGTCGGTGCTGTTCGTGGATCTTGCCGGGTTCACGGCTCGCTCCGACGGCGCCGACCCGAGGACCTCCAGGCCATGCTCCGGCCGTACCACGGCAGGCTCAAGCAGGAGATCGAGCGGTTCGGCGGCACCGTCGAGAAGTTCATCGGCGACGCCGTCGTCGCCGTGTTCGGGGCGCCGATCGCCCACGAGGACGACGCGGAGCGCGCCGTTCGCGCCGGCCTCCGGATCGCGGACGCGATCGAGGACCTGAACGACGAGCATCCCGGGCTCGACCTCACGATCCGAGCCGCCGTGAACACCGGCCCGGCCGTCGTGGCCCTCGGCGCCCGACCCGAGCGAGGCGAGGGCATCGCGACCGGCGACGTGGTCAACGCCGCATCGCGCATGCAGCAGGCGGCCCCCCTCGGTGCGGTGGTCGTCGGCGAGACCACCTACCGGACCACCCGGCAGATGTTCGAGTACGACGCGCTCGAGCCGATCGTCGCGAAGGGCAAGGCCGAGCCGATCCCGATCTGGCGAGCGCGAGCCGCTCGCAGCCGCTTCGGCGTGGACCTCGGGGGCTCAACGTCCCCGTTCATCGGCCGCGACGGGGACCTGGCGGTGCTGGAGCAGACGTTCGCCCGGATGCTGCGCGAGCGTTCGGTGCAGCTCGTCACCGTGGTGGGCGAGCCCGGCGTCGGCAAGTCGCGGATCATCTCCGAGTTCCTCGCGGTCGTCGACGCACAGCCCGAGCTCATCTATTGGCGTCAGGGACGATGCCTCCCGTACGGCGATGGGATCACCTTCTGGGCGCTCGGCGAGATCGTGAAGGCGCAGGCGGGGATCCTGGAGACCGACGGACCCGACGAGGCCGCCTCGAAGCTCGCCGCGTCGGCCGGCG
>ML214204.1:0-2749 GCA_004366195.1 Actinomycetota bacterium | reverse complement strand
TTTCGGTCCTCGGGCGAGAGCGAATACGCCATCAACGGCGTGCCCTGCCGGCTCCTCGACGTCCAGGAGCTGCTGAGCGATTCGGGCGTCGGGCGCACCCAGCACGTCATCGTGAGCCAGGGAAACCTCGACGCCATCTTGAACGCCCGCCCGGAGGAGCGGCGGCTGGTGATCGAGGAGGCGGCCGGGCGCGAGTGGGTCGTGGCCCGACTCGCCCCGCTCGTCGGCGCGAGCTGGGAGGTGGACCTGGCGGCCGAGCGTGCGGAGGCGTTCGCGGCCTGGCGCACCTTCCTGGAGGCTGTCGCCGCCACCCGGCCGCTCGTGCTCGTGGTCGAGGACCTGCACTGGGCGGACGAGCCGCTGCTCGAGTTCCTCGAGCACCTGACGGACTGGGCGACGGGAGTGCCGATGCTGCTCCTATGCTCGGCACGACCCGAGCTGTACGAGCGCGTGCCCGGCTGGGGCGGCGGCAAGCGGAACTCCACCACGATCTCGCTCTCGCCGCTGTCGGCGGAGGACAGCGCGAGGTTGGTCGCCGCGTTGCTCGACCGCGCGGTGCTGCCGGCGGACACACAGGCGCTCCTGCTCGAGCGCGCGGGCGGCAACCCGCTGTACGCGGAGGAGTTCGTCCGGATGCTCGTCGACCGAGGTCTGCTCGTCGAGCATGGCTCCGCGCTCAGGGTCGACCCCAAGCAAGAGATCCCGGTCCCCGAGTCCATCCATGCGCTCATCGCGGCGAGGCTGGACGCCGTGCCGCACCAGTACAAGGCGCTGCTGCACGACGCGGCGGTCGTCGGCAAGGTCTTCCGGTCGGGCACTCTCGCCGCGATCGGCGGCGTCGATGAGACGACCGTCCGGGAGGGGCTTCACGACCTGGCCCGAAGGGAGCTCGTGCGACCGGCCCGGCGTTCCTCGGTGGAGGGACAGGCCGAGTACGCGTTCTGGCACCTGTTCATCCGCGACGTCGCCTACAGCAGATCCCGCGGGCGACGCGCGGCGAAAGACACCGAGCCGTCGCAGAGTGGATCGAGGCGATCGCGGTCGATCGAGCGCGCGACCAGGCCGAACTGATCGCCCACCACTTCGGTCAGGCGCTGCAGCTGGCCCCAGCCTCGGGCGGTGGGAAGCAGCCGGAGCTCGAGGAGCGCGTGGTCCGCTACCTCGTCATGGCTGGCGAACGAGCAGAGCGACTCGATGTGCAGCGCGCCCATCGCCTGTTCCACGACGCCCTGGAGCTCTTGCCGAGCGCGCACCCGGATCGACCGCGGGTCCTCGTCAAGGACGCCGCGGTCATGGACGACCTCGGTCGCTCCGACGAGGCGGAAGCCGAGCTACGCGAAGCGATCGTCGCGTTCGACCAACGAGGCGACGTCGCCGCCGAGGCCGAAACGATGGTGGAACTCGCCACCGCGATCTGGCACCGGGGCGACACGGCCCAGGCCTGGCCGCTCCTGCACCGGGCGATCGAGCTGCTCGAGCGGCTTCCACCCGGCCGGGAGCTGGCCCTCGCCCGGAGCCGCCTCGCCGGTGCGTACGTGATGGCCGGCGACGGCGAGCACGGCATGCCGGCGGTCGACAAGGCCCTCGCCCTGGTCGAGGAGCTGGGGTTGGATGAGTTCGTGGGGCGGCTGTACCAGTTCCGAGGGATCTTCCGATGCGGGCGAGGAGACCTCGGTGGCATGGACGACCTCCGGGAGGGCCTTCGACGTGTCGAGGAGCTGGGTATCGGCCGGTCCGCCGTCTCTGGGTACAACAACCTGGGGGACTGGGTGTGGTTCGCGCAGGGCCCGGCTGCCGGGATAGAGGTCTACCGCGCCGGGATCGAGTTCGGGCGCCGTCGAGGGCTGAGTGGCCATGTCGGTTGGACCATGGCCCAAACGCTGTGGACCCTGTTCGACCTGGGCTCCTGGGAGGAGCTGCTGCGGACCGCCGACGAGATCGGGGCGATCGATCAGGCCTCGGGTAGCGGTCAGGTGAGCGTGATGGCGCACACGTACCGGGCGCGCGTCCTCATCGAGCGAGGCCGTACCCAGGAGGCGGTGGACCTCGTACCCGCGTTCCTGCCCCGGGCGCGGGAGATCGCCGACCCCCAGGTCCTCGCA
Source organism: Actinomycetota bacterium (assembly GCA_004366195.1). Classification (GTDB taxonomy): domain Bacteria; phylum Actinomycetota; class UBA4738; order UBA4738; family HRBIN12; genus HRBIN12. The sequence goes on along the minus strand of ML214204.1, from coordinate 647 downwards.
CCGGCGCTCGCAACATCAGCCGTCGTCGAGCTCCGCGCCGGCTCCCCCGAGGGGGCGAGGGCTCTGGTCGAAGAGTTCGAACGGCTCGAGCTCGGATCCGTCTACCGCTCGTTCCTCCTCACCGACGTGCTCAGGGTGGCCGCGAGCGGGGGCGACCCCGATACGGTGGAACGGCTCGCGACCCGGGCCGCGCACCCGGCGGCGCGGTTCCGCCACGCCTCCGACACGGCGAAGGCGATGCTCGCCGAGCTGCGCGGCGACGCAAGTACCGCTGCGGCCGCTTACGCCGAGGTCGCCGAGCGGCGGGTGGAGTACGGCCACGTGCTCGAGCGCGGCCACGCGCTCCTCGGCGCGGGCCGATGCCTGCTCGAGCTCGGCAGGCCGGGCGAGGCGGGTGAACGGCTCCGGGAAGCTCGAGCCGTGTTCGACGGGCTGGGTGCGGTGACGCTGGTGGGCGAGACCGACGACCTGCTCGGACGGGCGACGGCGATCACCTCGTAGCGGCTGGCGGCGACCGTCACGCGCCGATCGGGTGCCAGACGGTCTTGAACTCGGTGAGGGCCGTGATCTCGTACGGGCTCTCGGCCCGCTCCGAGAAGGGGTCGGCGTCGGGCGCCCGCACGATCCGCTGCATGTTCTCGGTGGCG
>SIRV01000262.1 GCA_004366195.1 Actinomycetota bacterium | reverse complement strand
CGCCGCGCGGTTGCTGCTCGCGGCGTTCCGCGACGGGGCGATGGATCGGCGCTCGCTGGTCGAGTTCCTGGCCGGTGTGCGCTCGTTCGAGGGCCTCGCCGGCACCTACCGGTTCGGACGGGGGGGCGATCTCGCGCAACCCCTGGACGTCGTGCGCACGTATCAGGTCGAGGGGGGCCGGTGGCTCGAGCTCCCGGGGTGAGCTCCACGTTGCCCCGGACCTTCCGACGCCGTAGAGTCGGGCGGGCGAGGGGTTCCCTCGGACCCTCGTCCCCGGGAGGGACAAGGAGGGAAGCATGCGCAGCAAGCGGTTATGGACGTTGCTGGCTCTCGTGGCGAGCCTGGCGCTCCTCGCGGCGGCGTGCGGAGGGGGCGCGGAAGGGGGCGGCGGCGCGACCGGTCCCACCGGCGAGGCAGAGGGCGTCTGCGCGACGGTCGACCCGAACGCCGGGGACCTGCTGGCCCGGATCTGCCAGGACGGGGTGATCCGCGTCTCCACCGACCCGGCCTACCCGCCGCAGTCGTACCTGAACGAGGACACGGGTGAGTTCGAGGGCTTCGACATCGACGTCGCGACCGAGATCGCGAGGCGCCTCGGCGTGGACGTGGCGTGGGAGACCCCGGAGTGGACGGCCATCACCTCCGGCGGCTGGAGCGACCGCTGGGACATGAGCGTCGGCTCGATGACCGTGACGAAGGAGCGGGCGGAGGTCCTGTACTTCACGCCGGCCTACTACTACACGCCGGCTTCCGTCGCGGTGCACGTGGACAACACCGATATCGTCGACCTCGAGACGGATCTCGACGGTAAGACGATCGGGGTCTGCGGGGCGTGCACCTACGACTTCTACCTGCAGAAGACCCTGGAGATCCCCGGCTACACCTTCGACTTCATCATCGACGACGCGAACATCAAGCGCTACGACTCCGATCTCACGGCGATCCGGGACCTGGCGCTCGGCGACGGGGTCCGCCTGGATGCCGTGATCTCGGCCAAGCCGACGCTCGAGGGCGCGATCGAGAAGGGCGAGCCGATCAAGATCGTCGGGGATCCCGTCTTCTACGAGCCCCTCGCCGTGGCGTTCGACAAGAGCGCGCCGCTCGACCCCACGAGCCTGGTGGAGGCGGTGAGCCAGATCATCGAGGAGATGCACGCGGACGGCACGCTCACGGAGCTGTCGATGAAGTGGTACGGCGAGGACCTCACGAAGGCCGAGTGAGCGAGGCCCGCGGGGGGAAGCGATGAGTCGGGACGAGCGGGGGACCGCGGTGGCTCGGTCCCCCGCCCCGGCGCTCACGCCGTGGCAGCGGTTCGAGCTCGGGTTCGCGTCGATCCCGTGGCGGGTGAAACTCACCGTCGTCTACATCGTCATCGGGATCGTCCTCGTCCTCGCCTTCAACTTCGTGCGGTTCGACGTCACCTGGATCCGCGAGCACGCCTGGAACGTGATCCGGCTCGGGCTGCCGCTCACGTTCCTCATCTGCGTCGGGGCCATCACGCTCGCGACGTTCCTGGCCCTCCTCGGTGCCCTGGCGAGGATCTCGCGGAACTCGCTCGCCTACGGGATCGCCGGGTTCTACACGTCGTTCTTCCGGGGGACGCCGCTGCTCGTCCAGATCTTCCTCGTCTACTTCGGGCTGGGAGAGGTGGGGGTGCGGCTGCGCACCGCCGGGTATCCGGAGCTGGGGAACCTCCTGATCCTGGATACGGTCCCGGCGGGGATCCTGGCCCTCGGGCTCAACTACGGCGCGTACATGACCGAGATCTTCCGGGCGGGGATCCAGTCCGTCGGGCACGGCCAGTCCGAGGCGGCCGACGCGCTGGGGATGACCTACGCGCAGAAGATGCGCCGGATCGTGCTGCCGCAGGCGATCAGGGTGATCATCCCCCCCACGGGCAACGAGTTCATCGCGATGCTCAAGGACTCGGCGCTCGTGTACACCATCGGCGCGCTCGAGCTCTTCCGCCGGGCCGATCTCGCCGGCCGCGCCGACTTCCGGAGCCTCGAGGCCTACCTCCTGGCCGCCGCGGTCTACTGGGTCGTGACCGGGATCTTCACGTTCTTCCAAGCCAGGCTGGAGCGGCGGATGTCGCGAGGGTACATCCGCGCGGCAGAGGCCCGTCGGGGATGGCGGCTCCGCGCCGCCCCGGCGGCCCAACCCGGCGTCGTGCCGGCCCCCGAGGGGCCTGGGTCGAGCATCGACGGGGGCGGCTCGTGAGGTTCGACGGCGAGGCCGTGGTGCGGGTCGAGGGCCTGCACAAGTCCTTCGGCCATCTCGAGGTGCTCCGGGGGATCGATATGGAGGTCCATCGGGGCGAGGTGGTGGTGATCTTCGGGCGCTCCGGCTCCGGCAAGAGCACGCTGCTCCGGTGCATCAACTTCCTGGAGGAGCCCACGCGGGGGACCATCGAGGTGGCCGGGATCCGCCTGGAGGGCGGCGCGCACCGCACGCGGCAGAAGCGGGAGATGATCCGGCAGCTCCGGATCCGGACCGGCATGGTGTTCCAGCAGTTCAACCTGTTCCCCCACATGACGGCGCTGCAGAACGTCATGGAGGGGCCCGTCACCGTCAAGGGCAAGTCGGAGGCCGAGGCGCGGGGGCTCGCGATGCACTTCCTCGAGGCCGTCGGCCTCGCCGACAAGGCCGAGGAGTACCCGATCCGGCTCTCCGGCGGTCAGCAGCAGCGCGTGGCCATCGCGCGGGCCCTGGCGATGGAGCCGGAGGTCATGCTGTTCGACGAGCCGACCTCGGCCCTGGACCCCGAGCTCATCGGCGAGGTGCTCGAGGTGATGAAGTCGCTCTCGACCGAGCTCCACATGACGATGATCGTCGTCACCCACGAGATGGGCTTCGCGCGCGAGGTGGCGCACCGGATGATGTTCTTCCACGAGGGCAGGATCCTGGAGGAGGGGCCGCCCTCCGAGATCCTC
>SIRV01000261.1 GCA_004366195.1 Actinomycetota bacterium | reverse complement strand
CCTTCTGCGCCGCCTGGAGCATCGGATAGTTCCAGGGCGTGATGCCGGCCGCCACCCCCACCGGCTCCTTCACGACGATGGAGAGCGCCTCGGGTCCGACCGGCGGGACGTCGCCGCGGATCTTCGTCGCCCAGCCGCCGTAGTACTCGAAGCAGGACGCGACCTCAGCGATGTCGTCGCGCGCCTCGGCGATCGGCTTGCCGCTGTCCAGGGCCTCCATCCGCGCCAGGCGCTCGTGCTCCCGTCGCACGATCTCCGCCGCGCGGAGGAGGATCCGGCCGCGCTCGCGCTCCGGGGTCCCCGGCCACCACATCCCATCGTCGAAGGCCCGACGGGCGGCGTCCACGGCGCGCTCGACGTCCACTGCCCTGGAGTCCGGCGCGGTCGCGATCACCTCGCCGGTCGCCGGGTTCAGGACGTCGAACCGGCCGCCGTCGGCGGCCTCCTCCCACCGGCCGTCGATGTAGTTGCGGAGCGTCTCGACCACGGATGATCCCTCCTGGCGTCGTCTCGGATGTCGGGAAAGGCTACCGGGTCGCCGCGGCTCCCGGGACCGCTACCGCTCGAAGCTCACCCACTCGCCGTCGGTCCACTCGGGGTCGGCCTCGAGCAGGGCCCGGTACCGCAGGTAGTCCTGGTGCATGGCCGGGTCGTCGGCGTTCGCCCGGTAGGAGGCCCGGTCCGCGAAGAACACGGCCAGCAGGGCCTCGTCCCGCCCGTCCTCGGGCACGAGCAGGTGGCTGCCCAGGAACCCGGGGATCTCGCGACCCCCGATCTCCTCCATCAGCGTCCGCAGCTCACCGATCCGCGCCTGCGGGATCCGCATGCGTGCCACGGTTCCGTACATCGCGTCCCTCCCTCCCGCGGGCTCCGTCCGGAGGCCCGAGCATACGCCGGGACGCCGTTTCGTGCGGGACGCGCCCGCTCAGGGTCCATGCCGCCGCGCCCGAGCCACGAGCCGCTCGCGGTAGCGGGTCGGGGCGCCGCCGATCGCCCGCCGTACGAGCCCCCGCGGGAGACCCCGCTCCTCGCGCCGGTCCCCGGTCTCGAGCGCCCACACCGCGGCCCGCACGAGGGGGTAGCGGAGCGGCTCCGGCGGAACGTGCTCCTCCCGCCCGACCACCGGCATCGAGGACCACTCGTCCTCGATGCCGAGCGCGAGGGAGGCGAGGATCCTCCCGCCGAGCTTGGTCTGGGTGAGCCCGTGGCCGGAGAACCCGAGGCCGGCGTGGACGTTCCCCGGCGGCAGGGTGCGGAAGAAGGGCAGGAACGAGGCCGTGTGGTCGATCGGCCCGCCCCAGGCGTGGGTGAACCGGACCCCCTGCAGCTGAGGGAACAGCCAGACGAGCCCGCGCGCCGCGGCCTCCGCCACCCGCCGGTCGGCGGTGGCGCGCCGGCCGATCCGCCCATCGAACAGCACGCTCGCCGCACCGCCGCCGATCGCGATCCGGTCGTCGTCCGTCCGGCGCAGGTAGGAGAGGAGCTCGCGCCCGTCGGCGATCCCGACGTGCGAGGCCCAGCCGATCTCGGCCAGGCGCTCCGGGATGCGCTCGGTGACCACCATGTGGTCGGCGATCACGGCGAACGAGCGCCGGAACCCCGGCCAGGCCGCCGCCCACGACCCCATGGTGAGCACCACCTGATCGGCGCGCACGACGCCGCCCTCGGTCCGGACCACGGTCGGACGCCCCCGCTCCAGGCCGGTCGCCCGGGTGCCCTCGAAGATGCGGACCCCGCGCGCGAGCGCGACCCGGCGGAGCCCCCTCGCGAGCCGCGCCGGCTGGACGGTCGCGCAGTCCGGCACGAACGCGCCGTCCACGAACCGGAGCGAGTCCGCGTAGGCGCGGCAGTCCTCGCCCGAGAGCGGGCGGATCCGGTCGGCGAGGCCGAGCTCCTCGGCGAGCGCGACCGCCTCGGCATCGGCGAACCCCGCCTGCCACGACCCGGTCCGGACCGCGAGGAGCCCCTCGTGGTGGAACCACGCCTCGATCCCGTGCTCGCGGCAGAACCGCCCCACCTCGACGACCTCGTTCGACAGCGCGAGCGCGTAGCGCCGGCCCTCCTCCCGCCCGAACAGGCCGCAGATCGCCGGCAGGTCGTGCCAGGAGGAGGACACGAAGCCGCCGTTGCGCCCGCTCGCGCCGCCCCCGACCACGTCCGCCTCGAGCACCGCCACCCGGAGCGACGGCTCGCGCGAGACGAGCTCGATCGCCGTCCACATCCCCGCGAAGCCGCCGCCGACGATGACCGCGTCGGCGGTCGCCCGCCCGCGCAGCGGCGGGCAGGGCTCCCCGGGGTCGTGGGCCAGGGCCTCCTCGAGCCAGAAGCACCGCCCCGGCAGGGGCGCGAGCCGACGGCTCACGAGGCCGCCCTCGTCCGTCGAGCCCACAGCGGGCCGAGCGCGAGCAGGAGGAGCCGGCCGACGACGAGGAACAGGAGGGTGAACCCCATCGCCACCCCACCGAAGATCAGCAGTCCCCGCCCCCACGGCCCGCCCCGGATCACCGAGCGTAGGACGAGCCCGAGCGGCACCGCGACGGCCCAGGTGAGCCCGAGCGACCCCCAGCCGGGGCGGCGGTAGGTCCCGAGGACGGCGGCCGCGACGGCCCACGCGGCCAGGAGCGGCAGCCCCGTCCGGACCAGGGCCCCGAGCGCGAGCCCCTCCCCGTGCTCGGCGGCGCCGACGAGCACGAACGCCACGAGCGCGACCCCGTCCACGACGGCCGCGGCCGGGGCCGAGAGACGGACTGCCCGCATAGTTCTCATCCTCCCAGATGGTGTCCGCGGAACCGTTCCGCCCCGCGGCCTCGCCCTTCCCTCGTGAGGGACGCGACCCCGGGGTGGACAGGGGTGGCGGCGGTCCGGCACGATGGGCCGGTGCGACGTCGGCGCCTTCCCCGCCGGCCCGCGCTGCGCGCGGGTCTGTTCTGTGTCGTGCTCGCGGCGCCCCTGGCGCTCGGGGCCGACCTGCGCGACCTGCCCGCCCCCATCCGCGTCTCCGTCCAGGGACGCCCGACGATGGTCGCTGCCGGCACCACCCTCGGCGCCCTCCTGCGCGAGCTCGACCTCGCGCCCCAACCCGGTCGGCTCCTCTCGGTCACCGGCCGGGTGCTCGATCGGCGGGCCGACCCCGGCCGGATCCTGGTGAACGGGGCGCCCGCCAGCCCGAGGACCCCCCTCGCCGGGGGCGACTCGGTCGCCGTGGTCGACGGCGTCGACCGGGTGGAGGGGACCCGGCGGGAGACGCGGATCCTGCCCGGCCGGCAGCTCCACGACCCCGCCTTCACGCTGGAGCTCTCGCGCCTGCGCGAGATCCGGACCGTGGGTGCGGTCTCGGGCGAGCTCGTCGGGGTCCGGTACGAGCCGCTCGGCGGGAGCATGCGCCCGCGCGCCGTGGCCCTCACCTTCGACGACGGCCCCTGGCCGGGAACGACCCTCCGGATCGTGCGGACGCTCCGGCGGATGCACGTCCAGGCGACCTTCTTCATGGTCGGCTACCTGATGGAGCGGTACCCGGAGATCGTGGAGCGGGTGGCCCGCGCCGGGATGACGATCGGCACGCACTCCTGGTCGCACCCCTGGCGCGTGCCGTTCACGGAGCTCCGTCCCCACCGGATCGAGACCGAGGTGCGGCGGCCCGCGGAGCTCCTCGCCGAGCGGTTCGGGATCGAGGCCGCCCTGTTCCGTCCACCGGGCGGCAGCTTCGACCCGTTCGTGATCCGCACCGCGCGCGAGGCCGGCATGCGGGTCGTGCACTGGAGCGTGGATCCGCACGATTACCGGACCGACCGCCCTGCCGAGATCGCCCGCGAGGTCCTGGCGCGCGTGCGCCGGGGCTCGATCGTGCTCCTCCACGACGGAGGTGGCGACGGCGAGGCGACCCTGCGGGCCCTGCCCCGCATCATCCGCGGCATCCGCCGCATGGGGCTCGACCTGATCGCGATCCCCGGCTGAGCTACAGCGCGAGGAGCGCCGGCGCGAGCTCGGCGAGCTCCTTCAGGCAGACGTCGGTCTCGTCCTCCGAGACGACCTGGACGCAGACGTGGTCGGCGCCGGCCTGCAGGTGCTCGCGCACGCGGCTCGCGATGCGGTCCACGTCGCCCCAGGCCACGACGGCGTCGATCAGCGCGTCGCTGCCCTGGCCGGCGATGTCCTGGTCCGACCACCCCATCCGGCGGAGGTTCCGCGCGTAGTTCGGGGTCTGGAGGTAGTCCACGGCGAACAGCCGCGCGATCCGCCGCGCCTCGGCCGGGTCGGTCTCCAGCACCACCGTCTGCTCCACCGCGAGCACCGGCTCGGGGCCGAGGCGGGCCCGGGCGAAGGCGGTGTGCTCGACCGGCACGAAGTACGGATGGGCCCCGAGGCTCCGCTCCGCGGCGAGCTCGAGCATCCGGGGCCCGAGCGCGGCCAGCATCCGCCGCGGCTCGGCCTCGGGCTCCGGCGCCGAGGACGCCGCCCGGTCCATCGCGTCGAGGTAGGCGCGCATCCTCGAGTACGGCCGTTCGTACCGGCCCCCACGGCGACCCACCGAGCCCTCATGGCTGACGCCCAGGCCGAGGACGAACCGGCCGGGGTAGGCGTCGGTCAGCATCCGCCAGCCGTTCGCCATGGCCACGGCGTCGCGGGCCCAGATGTTCGCGATCCCGCTCGCCACCACCATCCGCTCGGTGGAGGCGAGGAGCCAGGAGGCGTGGGAGAAGATCTCGCGGCTCGTCACGGCCTCGGGGACCCACACCGCGGGGTACCCGAGGTCCTCGATGCGGCGCACCGCCTCGCGCTCCTCGGCGGCCGTCAGCGTCTCGAGGGCGAAGCTCCACGCCCCCACCCGACCGAGGGCCGACCGGAGCGCCTCACGCTCCTCCCGCATCCCGTCGCCGAGCTGCTCGTCCATCCCCTGCGGACCCTACCAGAACCGCCGGAGGAGGCCGGAACCCCCTCCGGCGCAGCGTCTCCGCTCCCCCGGCTCAGCCGTCCTCGAGCGCCCCCACCGGCTCCGGCTCCGGCGCGGGGGGACGGGCCGGCTCCCGGCCCTCCACGTTCACGCGGGGGAGCCACTCGAGCCAGCGGGGCAGGTACCAGTTGCGGTCGCCGAGGAGCTTCATGCTCGAGGGCACGAGGATCGAGCGCACGATCGTGGCGTCCATGAACACCGCGACCGCGAGCCCGAAGCCCATCTGCTGCAGCGGCACCAGGCGTCCGGCGGCGAAGGCCGTGAACACCGCGACCATGATGATGGCGGCGCCGGTGATGATCCCCGCCGTCGTCCGCAGCCCGTAGGCGACCGACTCGGCGTTGTCGCCGGTCCGGTCGTACTCCTCCCGGATCCGCGACAGCAGGAACACGTGGTAGTCCATGGACAGGCCGAACAGGATCGAGAACAGCAGCAGCGGCAGCCAGGCCTCGATCGAGTCGACCTCCTGGAAGCGGAACCCGATCAGGTTGAAGGCGTCCAGGGCGAAGGTGTGGATCCGCTCGAGCAGGGCGTTGGACTGGCGCTGGAACACGAGCACGATCGCGCCGTAGGCCGCGCCGACGGAGAGCAGGTTCATGAGCACGGCCTTCGCCGGCACGACGATCGAGCGGAACACCACCGTGAGGAGCAGGAAGGACAGCCCGAGCACGAAGGCCAGCACGACCGGCTGGTACGTGTCGGTCTGCGCGAGGAAGTCGGTGAAGATCGCCGGCACCCCGCCCACGAGGACCTCGGCGGCGGTTCCCCGGAAGACGCGCGGGACGATCTCCGAGCGCAGGCGACGGACGCCGTCGAAGGTCTCGTTCCCGAAGGCGTCCCCCACGGGGATCGCGTTCACCACGAGGGCGTCGCCCCGGGGCCCCGGCTGCACCGGGACCTCGTCCCCGAAGGCCGGGTCGGCGGCGACCGCCCGCTGCAGCTCGCCGACGGCCGCCTGGACCTCGGGGTCCCCGACGTCGCCGGCCACGTAGATCTGCACCGGGTCCGCGCGTCCGCCGGCCGCGAAGTCCCGGGACAGGATCAGGAAGGCCCGCTTGGACTCCACCTCGTCGGGCAGGGTCGCGGCGCTCTGCGTCGTGCCCTTGTGGATCGTGAAGTAGAAGCCCGAGAGGCCTCCGAGGATCGCCACCGCCGCCACGAGGAAGACGACCGGTCGCGCCATCACGGCCTCCGTCGTGCGGTCCCAGAACCCGCCGCGCGGGTCGTGGTCGCCGTCCATCCGTGCGCGCTTCGCGAGGCGGGGCCAGTTGACGCGGTCCTTCAGCAGCCCCACGAGGGCCGGGAGCAGCGTGAGGGAGGCCGCGATGGAGGCGAGGACGACGAGGATCGCGCCCGTCGCCATGCTGCGGAAGATGGTGGTCGGCATCACGAACATGCCGAGCAGGGCGAGCACGACGGTGAGGCCGCTGAAGAAGACGGCCCGGCTGGCCGTGGCTCCGGCGGCGGCGATCGCGTCGTACGGCTCGAGCCCCTTCTTCCGCTCCTCCCGGTACCGGGCGATGATGAACAGCGAGTAGTCGATGCCCACGGCGAGCCCGATCGAGCTCGTGATGTTCGTGGTGAACAGGCTGAAGCGCACCCCGAGGACCGCCGCGATGAGCGCCACGCCCCCGAACGCGATGGGGATGGCGACGAGCGCCATCGCCAGGGGCAGGAGCGCCGCGATGACCGCGGCGAAGACCACGAGCAGGACCACGAGGGCGATGCCGATCCCGATCGTCTCGCTCCGCCGGAGATCCTCCTCGGCCACCTGGAAGGAGTCGGCGGCGAGCGTGCCCTGGCCGGCGAGGAGCAGCTCGAACCCATCCCTCGAGGCAACGCGGTCGCGGACCTCCTTCAGCGCGTCCACCGTGTCGATCTCCGTGTCCACGACCGGGACGGCGACGAGCGTCGCGCGTCCGTCCTTCGAGACGAGCCCCGCGGCCTGCTGCTCAAGTGCGGCGCGCTGGGCGGGATCGGTCGCGGCCTCCGCGGCGGCCCGTACGTCGTAGTAGGTGACCACGTCGCCCGCCACGACCGTGGGGCCGAGCGCCGTCACCTCCCGCTGGACCGTCCGCACCACCCCCTCGAAGGCGGGGTCGGAGACCGGCAGGGTCCGGTGCCGCACGATGAAGAACTCGGTGTCCTGCCGCTCGCCCGTGACGTCCCGCTCGATCAGCTCCATCGCCCGCTTGGACTCGGGCTGGTTGGTGAAGTCGATGTCGGTGGTGAGCGCGCGGGGCAGGAGCGCGCTGGAGGCGAACCCCATGGCCGCGACGACGAGGACCCACGCCGCGATCACCCGCCAGGGGTGGCGGCTGCTCGCGCGCGCGAGCGACTCCGGATTGATACGCACGACCGATCTCCCTCCTCCCCACCCGACGGGTGCGGGCGGCGTTGCCTCGATGGGAACGTACAGCGTACGTCAGTATAGGTGTACGCTGTAAGGCGTCAACCGGGCGGGGCGTTCGGGCCCGGCGGGGGAGGAGCAGCTGATGTCGCGGACGGAACGGCCGCGGGGCGGTGCGGAGCCGGGCCACGGCGCGCCCGGGAGGCGCGGGCGGATCACGCGCGAGCTCGTCGTGCGCACGGCGCTCCGCCTGATGGACGCCGAGGGACTGGAGGCCGTCTCGATGCGCCGCGTGGCGCGGGAGCTCGGGGTCGAGGCCATGAGCCTGTACCACCACGTCCGGGACAAGGAGGACCTCCTCGACGGCGTGATCGAGGCCGCCATGGCCGAGTTCCCCGTTCCCGAGGACCACCCCGACTGGCGGGAGGCCGGCCGCAGGATCGCGCGGGCGTGGCGGGCGCTCCTCAAGGCCCATCCCCACGTGCTCACCCTCCTCGCCCACCGCCGCGAGCCGCTCGCGGCCGCGGCGGTGCTCCGTCCCGTGGACCGCGCGCTCGCCGTGCTGGCGCGCGCCGGGCTCTCCCCCGAGGAGACCGTGCGCGCCTTCCGTGCCTTCGGGAGCTACATCCAGGGCTTCGTCCTCGCGGAGCTCGCGCACCTGTTCGGGGAGGGGGAGCCGACCCCCTCCGCCGAGGTCGACCTCGGGCCGATCCTCGCCGAGCTCCCGGCCCTCGCCGCCCACCTGCGGTACCTGGCCCACTGCGACTTCGACGAGGAGTTCGAGCACGGGCTCGACCTCATGATCGCCGGCCTCGAGGCGCGCCGGGCCGAGACCTAGCGCAGCCCGAGCTCGGCGCCGACCCGGCCGAAGACCTCGAGCGCCCGGCCCAGGTCGTCCTCGGTGTGCTCGGCCGTGACGATGGTCCGCACCCGCGCCCTCCCCCGAGGGACGGTGGGGTAGACGATGGCCGGGGTGAACACGCCCTCCTCGAACAGCCGGCGAGCGAAGACCTGCGTCCGCTCCTCATCCCCCGTGATCACGGGGGTGATGGGCGTCTGGCTCTCCCCGGTGTCGAACCCGAGCTCGTGGAGCCCGGCCTTGAACATCCGCGTATTCGCCCACAGGCGCTCGATCCGCTCCGGCTCGTCGCGGATGAGCTCGAGCGCCTCGATGCAGGCGGCGACGACGGCCGGCGGGGCGCTCGTCGAGAACAGGTAGGGCCGCCCCCGGTTCTCCAGCCAGTCGATGAGGTGCCGCGGACCGGCGATGAACCCGCCGAGCACCCCGATGGCCTTGGAGAGCGTGCCCACCTGGATGTCCACCCGGCCGTGCAGGCCGAAGTGGTCGACCGTCCCCGCGCCGCCCCGGCCGAGCACGCCCGAGGCGTGGGCGTCGTCGACCATCATGATCGCGCCGTGGCGCTCGGCCACCTCGACCAGCTCCGGCAGGGGCGCGATGTCCCCGTCCATGGAGAACACGCCGTCGGTGATGAGCAGCTGCCGCCGGCCGGGGCGAGCCGTCTCCGCGAGCAGCCGGTCGGCGTGCTCCACGTCCTTGTGCTCGTACACCTTGATCTCGGCCTTGGACAGCCTCGCCCCATCGATGATCGAGGCGTGGTTGAGTCGGTCGGAGACGATGACGTCCTCCGGCGTCAGGATGGCCTGGACGGTCCCGGCGTTCGCCGTGAAGCCCGACTGGAACATCAGCGCCGCCTCGGCGTGCTTGAAGGCGGCGAAGCGCCGCTCGAGCTCGCGATGGAGCGCCATGGTGCCCGCGATGGTCCGGACCGCCCCCGTCCCGGCCCCGAGCTCCGCGGCCGCCCGGGCCGCCGCCGCGTTCATCCGCGGGTGGTTCGCGAGCCCCAGGTAGTTGTTGGACGCGAGGTTGATCACCTCCCGGCCGTCGAAGCGCGCGCGGGCGCCGGTCGGCCCCTCCAGCGTGCGCGGGTGGATCGCGAGCCCCTGGGCCTCGAGCTCGGCGAGCTGA
>SIRV01000260.1 GCA_004366195.1 Actinomycetota bacterium | reverse complement strand
CCCCGCTCGGCGCGGTCGAGGTGCGCACGCTCGTGCGCCCGGGCGAGCGGGCCGGCACGTCCGAGCTCACGGTGGTGGCGGCCGACCGGCCCGGCCTCCTCGCCCAGATCGCGGGGTCCCTCGCGCTCGCCGGCCTGTCCATCCTCTCGGCACAGGTGTTCACGACCGCCGACGGCGTCGCCCTCGACGTGTTCGAGGTCCAGGGGGCGTTCGAGCCTGAGATCGACGAGGAGCGCTGGCGCGAGGTCCGCTCGACCCTGCGGCGCGCGCTCGAGGGGCGGCTGGAGCTCGAGCACCGGGTGGCGCGCAAGCGCCGCCACTACCCCCCGCCCCGGCACCCCATCCCGCTGCGCGTCGAGGCCCACCCCGACGCGTCGGAGACCTACACCGTGGTCGAGGTGGGCTGCGCCGACCGCATCGGCCTGCTCTACGACGTCACGCGGACCTTCGCCGAGCTCGGCCTCGACGTACATCTGGCCAAGGTGGCGACCTACGGCGAGCGGGTGGTGGACGCCTTCTACGTGCGGGACGCGCTGGGGCGCAAGCTGAACCCGGAACAGGTCGTCGAACTCGAGCGCGCCCTGGCGACCCGGCTCGGCCCTTGAGGTGGCTCCCCAGCGCCCCCGGCCCCGGTCGCCGCTCGGTCAGATCCCGATGAGGTGGGCGAGACGCTCGGCCATGCGCGGGCTCGCTCCCTCGTCCTCGTGCTTGAAGTAGCAGTACACGTCGTGCCCGGCGGCGAGGGCGGCACCGATCCGCTCGGCCCAGCCCGCGAGCTCCCCATCGGTGTAGGCGCTCCGGCGCAGGCGCAGGAACCCGAAGGGCTCGAAGGAGAGGTCCTCGGGCTCCGGGTCGCGCTCGTCGGTCTCGGCGACGCACCAGGCGATGCCGTGCTCGGCGAGGAGCTCGCGGGCCGCGCGCCAGGAGGGGTGGCGGAACTCCATCGCCGCGCGCGGCACGGGCGGGAGGTAGCCGACGAACGCCTCGATCAGCCCGCGGTCGTACCGGAGCGAGGGCGGGCACTGGTACAGGACGCAGCCGAGCCGGTCCCCCAGCACCCGACACCGGTCCAGGAAGTCCCGCACGTCGTCGTCGGCGTCGGCGAGGCGGCGGACGTGGGTGATCCGCTGGTTCGCCTTGAGCGAGAACCGGAATCCCTCGGGGGTCTGCGCGCGCCAGGTCTCGAGGGTCCGCTCGGTGGGGAACCGGCGGAACGTGTAGTTGATCTCCACCGACGGGAAGCGGCTCGCGTAGTAGGCGAGCATCTCGCGATCGCGCAGGCCCTCGGGGTAGAAGACGCCGTGCTTCCAGGCCGGGTACGCGAAGCCCGAGGTGCCGACGTAGAGGGTGCCGGACATGCGAGCATCTTCCCATGGACGTGCGGGAGGTCCGGGGTCGTCTCGGAGGCCGGGAGGCGGCGTGGATCGCGCCGCCGGAGCCCGTCGCGTGGCTCGTGGTCGGGCACGGCGCCGGCGCGGGGATGGACCACCCCTTCCTCGTCGGCTTCTGCCGGGCGATGGCCGACCACGGCGTGGCCACCGTCCGCTTCCAGTTCCCGTACATGGAGGCCGGGCGCCGGGCACCGGACCCCGAGCCGTACCTGCGGGCGGCCTGGATCGAGGTGTTCGCGGCGGCGATGGGGACGGCGGCGGGGCTCCCGGTGCTCGCCGGGGGCAAGTCCCTGGGCGGCAGGATCGCCTCGATGTGCGTGGCGGACGACGGGATGCCGGCGCGCGGCCTCGTGTTCCTCGGCTACCCGCTCCACCCGCCGGCGAGCCCCGAACGCGTCCGGGCCGAACACCTGGAGCGGGTCACGGTCCCCATGCTGTTCCTCCAGGGGACGCGCGATCCGTTCGCCCGACGGGACCTCCTCGAGCGGGTGCTGGAGCGGCTCGGGGACCGCGCGACGTACGTGCCGATCGAGGGCGGGGACCACTCGTTCAACGTGCCGGGCGTCCCCGAGGAGCCCCGCGGGATCGGGGCGCGTCTGGCCGAGCACGCCGGGCCGTGGGTGCGTCGCGTCGCGGCTGAGGCGGAGGGATCCTGAGGTGCCGCGCCGGCACCGGCTGCAGACCGAGGAGCCGGCGCCGCCCCCTCGGCCGCCCAGGGCCGAGGCGCCGCTCTGGGCCCTCGTGCCGGGCGCCGACGTGCGCCGCGTCGCGGGCGAGAAGCCGTACCGGTGCCCCGGGTGCGAGCACGAGATCCGACCGGGGACCTGGCACCTCGTCGTCGTGCCGCACGACGACGTCGAGGCCCGGCGGCACTGGCACGAGGGGTGCTGGCGGATCGAGCTGAACCGCACCCGCGGCCGCCCGGATCGGGCCACCTGAGGCTGGCCGTTACGCCCCGAGCTCCGCCAGCACCGCCTCGACGGAGGCGATCCCCCTGCGAGCCGCGTCCAGGGCGAGGGCGAGTACCCTCGCGGCCTCTTGCGGCGAGTGGAACCCCATCGAGTTCTCCGCGTTCACGAAGTCGGTGTAGAACTGAGCCGTCCGTTGGTAACGGCGGGCCTCCTCGAGCATCGCGTCGGTGGCGCCGGCCCGTTCCGCCGCGGCGATCTTCTCGATCAGTTCCACGGTCGCATCCTCGGCGAGGTCGAGGATCTGCTCGGTGGTGCCCTGGATGGCGTCCACCCGTGCCACGATCTCCGACCCGGCGTAGGGATGACAGACCCCGCAGCTCTGGTCCACCGAGAGCAGCGGGCTTCGGACCTGGTGGCTGCTGATCTTCATCGCGCCCTCGCGCAGGTACGGCATGTGGCAGTCGGCGCAGGCGACGCCCGAGCGGGCGTGGATCCCCGTGCTCCACATCTCGAACTCGGGGTGCTGGGCCTTCAGCGTCGGCGCGCCGCTGATCCCGTGCTCCCAGTCGGTCTGGCCGACCTCGTCGTAGTAGGCGAGGATCTGGTCGGCGCGGAGCCCGCGGTCCCACGGGTACACCAGCTGCTTCTCCGCGCCCTGGAAGTAGTACTCCACGTGGCACTGGGCGCAGACGAGGGTGCGCATCTCCTGACGCGAGGCGAGCGCGTTCGGGTCGTAGGGCGTCGAGCGGTCGCCCGCTCGCCACTCCTCGATGCTGGGGAAGAAGGGGGTCGGGTACCGGGATGCGGCGAGCTCGCGGATCCCGAGGAGGAACCCGGGGCGCGTGACCCGAAGGTCCATGCTCCGCGGGTCGTGGCAGTCGATGCAGGAGACGGGGTGCTCGACCAGGCGGTTCGCCTCCTCGTAGGGCATCGCGTTCACGATCCGGAAGCCCTTGAGGATGGCCTCGACCCGGCGAGGATCCTCGAACCCCACGGTCGGTGGGGCGGGCTCGGCCCCTGCCTCGACGCCAACCTCGTAGTACGTCGCGGTCGTGGAGGCGTGGCAATGGAGGCAGGAGCCGGGCTGCTCGAGCTCGGTGACCCGCTTCGATTCCTCCTGGTCGAACAGGCTGTAGACGTGACCTCGGTCCTCGTTGTACTCGAGGGCGAACCCGTAGCCGGCGAAGATCGTCCGGAGGCGCGGGTCCGCCTCGAGCCTGTCGAAGGCCTCGCTCCCGCCGAAGCGCGTCCGCGCGGTGTCCGCCGTGGCGAGGTACCCCTCGTACTGGCGGGGGAAGTTCCTGCCCCAGAGCGCCGGGTCGACGACGGTCTCGTCGAGCTCGACGAGCTCGAACACGGCGCGCTCGGCCTCGGAGCGGCGCTCCACGATGTTCCGTCCGAGCGCCATGACACCGACGGTGACGAGCGCCACCACCACGATCGTCCCGATGTACAGGACCCTCCGTCTCATCGCAGCCTCTCCTTCCTCATCCCGACGGTGGGTGACCGGCATCCCGGTGGCATCGCGCGCAGCTGATCTGCTCGGCGTCGTGCCCGAGGATCTCGCTCACCAGCGCTCGGTGGCACCCGCGACAGTTCTCCTCGACGATGGCCAGGTTGGCGGGCTTGATGCGGATCGGTTCCGGGAAGTTCTGGAGCGTGAACGCCACCGAGTGGTTCCAGCCGTTCCGCGCCTTCGTCAGGTACTTGCGGATCAGGCCGTGCGGGGTGTGGCAGTCGTTGCACGTCGCGACGGCGGCGTGCGCCGAGCGCTGCCACGCCTCGTAGTAGGGCCACATGACGTGGCAGTTGGCGCAGGCCGCCGCGTCGTCGCTCAGGTAGGAGCGCCCCTCCGCGTAGTCGAGCACGAACAGGGAGGAGCCGAGGAGGGCGCCGACCGCGGCTGCGAGCAGGAGGGGCAGCGCGCGGTCCAGGCGGCCCCGGGGTCGTCGCTCCCCTGTGGGTGGTGGCGCGGCGGGCGGCTGGACGTCCATCGTGGCGCACCCATCGAAACCTTGACCCCAACGCTACAGGTAGTTCGAGGCCTCGGCCACGGACGAGGGTCCTCCCGCGCGCGGGCCTCCCGGTCGGGACTCCTTACCGGGACCTGCTTCCGGACCCCGGCTCTATCATCGGCCCCATGACGGAGCGGCGGATCCTCTACCTCGTCCGGCACGGCCGGGCGGACCACGCGACCCGCACGTTCCGGGACACCCCGCGGGGACCGACGTTCGACCCGCCCCTCGACGAGGTGGGCCGGGAGCAGGCTCGGCTCCTCGCCCGGCGGCTCCTGCGGCTGGATCCGCAGCCCGCGGTCGTGGCGTGCTCGCCGCTGCGGCGCGCCCTGGACACCGTCGCGCCGTACGCGGAGGCGGCGGCGGTGCAGGTCCAGGTCGTCGAGGACCTCGCCGAGGCGCACCTCGGCGAGTGGGAGCGCCTCACGTTCGAGGAGATCCTGGCCGCCGACGAGGAGGTCGTGGAGCGCCTGCGGAACCAGGAGGCGATCTGGCAGCGGGCGCCGGGGGGCGAGCGGCTCCCCGAGTTCCGCGCTCGGGTCGGTCGGGCGATCGAGGGGCTCCTCGCCGCGCACCCCGCTGGCGACGTCCTCGTGGTCGCCCACGGCGGGGTCATCAACGCGTACCTCGGACCGATCCTGGGGATCGACCACGAGATGTTCTTCCTGCCGGAGAACACCTCGCTGAACTCGGTCGTGGTCGAGGGCGAGCGGCGGCGGGTGCGGTTCCTGAACGACGTGCTGCACCTCACCGACCCCGAGCTGTTCGAGGCGCCGGCGCCGGAGCCGCCGCGCGAGGCGGCCTCCGGCTAGACTGCGGGCCGAGCGACCCGAGGAGGCGATCGTGCCGGTCCGGTTCCTGTCCGACGAGTGGGTGGCGGAGCTGAAGGAGCGCCTGAACGCGAGCGAGACCTTCGCCAGCAAGGCGAAGGGAACGCGCGCCACCCTCCTGCAGGTCATCACCGGCACGCCGGAGGGCGAGCGCCGCTACTGGATCCGGATCGACGACGGCGCGGTCGACATGGGCATCGGCGACGTGGAGCACCCCGACGCCGTCATCACGCAGGACTACGAGACGGCGGCGCAGATGGCCCGGAGCGAGATCAACCCCGTCTCGGCGTTCATGACCGGTCGGCTGCGGATCGACGGCTCGATGATGCTGCTCATGCAGCTCCAGGGGGCCCTCGCCGAGCTGCCGAAGGCCATCGCCGAGATGGACGTGGACTACTGAGCGTCCTCGGGGAGGATCGCGAACAGCGCGCTCGCCCGGGCGAGGAGCCGGCCCTCCTCGTCGAGGACGTCGGCCTCCGCGTAGCCGGTGCGCCGCCCTCGCTTGACCACCCGCCCGCGCGCGAGGACCCGCCCGCCGCGGGCGGGCGCGAGGTACGTCACGTTCAGCTGGGCGGTCACGTGCTGCGTACCGGGCTGGAGCACCGTCCGGTAGGCGAGCCCGGTGGCGGTGTCGGCGAGGGTGGCGATGACCCCGCCGTGGACGATGCCGAGGAGGTTGCGGTGTCGGTCCTCGACCGCGAGGGCCACGTCCACCTCGCCCTCGGCCACGTGCTCCAGCGTCATGCCGAAGAACGAGCGGTGGAACGCGGAGGCGGCGAAGCGCTCGCGGACCTCGGCGAGGCGATCGGGCGCGGCCATCCTACGTGGTCTGCTGACCGCGGCGGTACGGCACGCCGTCGGCTGCGGGCGGGCGCAGGCGCTGTGAGGCCACGGTGAGCACGAGGAGCGTGGCCACGTAGGGGGTGATGAAGATGAACTCCCGGGGCACGGTGTCCGTCACCGCGTACCACGCGAGGACGAGCGCGCCCACGACGAGCCCGACCCCGGCGCCGAGGGGGCGCCGCCGCCACGCGTACCAGCCCCCGAGGACGACGAGGACTGCGCCCACGAACAGCAGCAGCGCGTGGACCGCCGCGTTCGAGCGGAGGTTCAGGGCGTCGGCGTAGCCGAACAGGCCGGCCGCCGTCGCAACGCCGGTCGGGCGCCAGTTGCCGAAGATCATCGCCGCGAGCCCGATGAACCCCCGGCCCCCGGTCTGCCCCTCGCGGTAGATCCCTGCGGCCTCGAACACGAGGAACGCCCCGGCGAGACCCGCGAGGGCGCCGGAGACCACGACGCCGAGGTACTTCATCGTGTACACGCGCACCCCGAGGGACTCCGCGGCCCAGGGGTTCTCTCCGGCCGAGCGCATCCGGAGCCCGAGCCGCGTGCGCCAGAGGAACAGGAACGTGAGCGGCACGAGGGCGATGGTGACCACGGTGAGCACCGACAGGTTGCGCATCAGGCCGCCGAGCAGGCCGGCGAGGTCC
>SIRV01000259.1 GCA_004366195.1 Actinomycetota bacterium | reverse complement strand
CGGACGGCGATCCGGACCTGCCCGTCCGGGTTCGGGGGCGAGCTCCCCGGCACCACGGTCCGCAGCGTGTGACCGTTGGGGTGACGGACGGGCAACGGCTCGAAGCTCGAGCCCTCGCCGCTGATGGTCATGAACAGGTCGCCCCCGGCGTACAGGATCCTCCCCCGGTACTCCGGATCGGGGTCCGTGTCCACGTTGAACAGGACGATCACGCGGTTCGGCCCGGACTCCCGGAGCAGGCGTGCGGCCCAGTTCTCGTAGGTGGTGATCCGGATCTTGAGCGGGGCCGACGCCTCCGACTTGGTCGCCGTGACGGTGGCGAGGTCGAGCTTGCCGGCGACGTCGTCGGGATCGGCCACGGTGGCGGCCCCCGCCCCCGGTGCGAGCAGGAGGAGCGCGAGGAGCGGAACGAGCACGGCGGACGCACGGGCGCGCATCGACACCTCCTTCGGACGGTCGAGGCAAGCCTATCCCGGGACCGGGGCGTCGCGCAGCCCCGGCGTCAGGCGCGCTGGACCTTGCCCGCCTTGATGCAGCTCGTGCAGGCGTAGATCCGCCGGGGGGCGCCGTTCACGATGGCCCGGACGCGCTGCACGTTCGGGTCCCACCGGCGCTTGGTCCGGCGGTGCGAGTGGGAGACCTGCATGCCGAAGAACGGCCGCTTCCCGCAGATGTCGCACACGGCTGCCATGGCGCCGACCAGGGTAGCAGACGCCAGGACGGCCTAGGCGGCGAGGAGCGCCTCGATCTCCGCGGTGAGCTGCTCGGCCGTGATGGGACCGACGTGGGTATCCATGAGCTCGCCCTCGGCATCGTAGAAGAGCGTGGCGGGCGGGCCGACGAGGCCGAGCCGGTCCCGGATCTCGCCCGTCGGGTCGAACAGGCTGGGGTAGGGCCACCCGACCTCGCGCACGAAGGTCCGGGCGCTCGGTCGCGCGTCCAGCACGTCGATGCCGAGGAACCGGACGCGATCGCCGTAGGCGGCGGCCACCCGGGCGAGGTCGGGGGCCTCCTCGCGGCAGGGGCCGCACCAGGACGCCCAGACGTTGACGATCAGCGGTCGCCCCCGCGCCTCCCGGAGCACGGCGAGGTACGTGGCGAAGTCCCCGTCGGGGAGGGCCGTCGGGGCCGCCGCGAGGACCTGCCTCGCCGCGGGCGGGACGCCGCCCACGGGCGCCTCACGAGCGCAGGCCGCGAGCGGCAGGGCGAGGACGAGCGCGAGGACCCGGAGGCGCATGACCCGCATGGTAGAACCCACGCGTGGGCCGACCTGTTCCGGGACGATGGCGCTGAGGCTCGAGGACCCGGTCGTCGAGATCGACCGGCGGATCGCCTCGCGCCGCATGGGGGTGCGGAAGAAGGGCCCCCCGGCCCACGAGGCCCTGGCCGAGGGGCTCGGGATCCGCACGGTGCGGGACCTCCTCCATCACTACCCCCGGCGGTACATCGACCGCTCGACGGTGCAGCGGATCGGGGAGCTCCGGATCGGCCAGACCGCGACCGTGATCGGCCGGGTGCGGAAGATCGACGCGCGGCCGACCCGTCGTCGTGGGCTCAGCATGGTGACCGTGGAGATCGGCGACGGGACCGGGTACCTCGACCTGATCTTCTTCAACCAACCGTGGGTCGCGCAGGTCTACCGTCCCGGCTACGAGGTCGCCGCCTGGGGGCTCGTCGGTCGGCGCGGGCGCCACCTCCAGCTCTCCAACCAGGAGGTCGAGCTGCTCCGCGGCGGGGACGCGGACCTCGTGCACACCGGCCGCATCACCCCGATCCACCGCGCGACGGAAGGGGTCTCGACCCGGACGATCCGCGAGCTCGTGCACCGGGCCCTCGCCAGGCTCCCGCGGATCCCCGACCCCATCCCCCCCGAGATCCGCAGGGCGGAGGGGCTCCTCGACCTCGACGCCGCCCTGCGGGCCATCCACTTCCCCTCCTCGGAAAAGGAGCGGGCTGCCGCCGAGCGCCGCCTGAAGTTCGACGAGCTGTTCGTGCTGGAGCTCGGGGTGGCCTTCCGCAAGCACCGGGTGGAGGCCGAGCAGGTCGGGGTGGCCCACGAGCCGGCCGGTCCCCTCGTGGAGCGCCTCCACGCGAGCCTGCCCTTCGAGCCAACCGGGGCCCAGCGTCGGGCGATGGCTGCGATCGACGACGCGATGGCGCGTCCGAGGCCGATGAACGTGCTGCTCCAGGGCGACGTGGGGTCGGGCAAGACCCTCGTCGCGCTCCACGCCGCCCTCGTGGCCATCCAGTCCGGCCACCAGGCGGCCATCATGGCCCCGACCGAGGTCCTGGCGGCCCAGCACCACCGCTCGATGGCCGCCCTCCTCGGCCCCATCGGCGCGGCGCCGTACCTGGAGGTGGCGGACCGAGCTCCGGGGGGCGCGCCCCAGCCCTCCCTGTTCGACGGGTCGGTGCGGGAGGCGCCGTCCCTCACCTACGCGCTGCTCACGGCGGCCGTCACCGGGAAGGACCGGGAGCGGATCCTGGACGGGATCGCCCGGGGCGAGGTGGACCTCGTCGTCGGGACCCACGCCCTCGTGCAGGAGGGGGTGCGGTTCGCCGACCTCTCGCTCGCCGTGATCGACGAGCAGCACCGGTTCGGGGTCCACCAGCGGATGGCGCTGAAGGGCAAGGGCGCCTCGCCGGACGTGCTCATCATGACCGCCACGCCGATCCCGCGGACCCTGGCCCTCACCTACTACGGGGACCTCGACGTCGTCGTGCTCGACGAGATGCCGCCCGGGCGGCGGCCGGTGCGCACCCTCATCGCCCGGACCGAGCGCGAGCGCGAGGAGGCCTACGAGCTCGTGCGGCGCGAGGTCGGGGCCGGGCGCCAGGCCTTCGTCGTCTGTGCCGCGATCGACGAGGCGAACAAGAGCGAGGTGCGGGCGGCTGAGGCCGAGGCCCGGCGTCTGGCCGAGGAGGTGTTCCCCGATCTCCGCCTCGCGTTGCTGCACGGGCGGATGCGCCCGGCCGAGAAGGAACGGGTGATGGAGGGGTTCCGCGCCGGCCGCTACGACGTGCTGATCTCGACCACCGTGGTCGAGGTCGGGGTGGACGTGCCGAACGCCACGGTCATGCTCATCGAGAACGCCGAGCGGTTCGGTCTCGCCCAGCTCCACCAGCTCCGCGGGCGGATCGGCCGCGGCGAGCACCCCGGCACGTGCGTGCTCTTCGACGGCTCCGGCGGGCGCAGCGAGGAGGCCGCGGCGCGCCTCGAGGCGATGGTGAGGACCACCGACGGGTTCGAGCTCGCCGACGAGGACCTGCGGCTGCGCGGCGAGGGGACGCTCTTCGACGTCCGCCAGTCCGGGATGCCCGATCTGAAGCTGGCGAGCCTCGTCGAGGACCTGGAGCTCGTGAAGCGCGCCCGGGCCAGAGCCTTCGAGCTCATCCGGGAGGACCCGACCCTGGAGCGCCACCCGACGCTCCTCGACGAGCTGCGCAGACGGTTCGAGCGGTCCATCGACTGGCTCTTCCACGCCTGACCCACTGCGCTGCAAGGAGAGCCTGACAGGGGTAGTCTGAACGTACGTGAACCCCGTGGGCGGGAGGGCGTTGAGCGACGGAGAGGAGCGGGCGAGCCCGCCGCCCGGGGAACCCGCGGTAGGGGTGCGGCCCGCGCTGCGGGCCGCGGTCGTCTACGCCGCCCTGGGGGCCCTCTGGATCCTGATCTCCGACCGCCTCGTGCACCTCCTGGTTCGGGATCCGGACACCCGCTCCCTGGTCCAGACCATCAAGGGTTGGGCCTTCGTGGCGGTGACCGCGGCCCTCGCCTTCGAGCTCGTGCGCGGCGCCGTCCGCGAACGCGCCAGGATGGAGGGCGAGCTGGTCCGCCTGGACCGCACCCTGCGAGCGATCCGCGCGTGCAACCAGGCGATGCTCCGGATCCGCGACGAGCGGGAGCTCCTGCGGGAGGTCTGTCGGGTCGTGGTGGAGGAGGGCGGCTACCGCATGGCGTGGGTCGGCTACCGCCGCGACGACGAGCGGAGGACCGTGGAGCCCGTGGCGTGGGCCGGGTACGAGGCGGGGTACCTGTCCTCGATCGACCTCACCTGGGCGGACGAGCCCCGCGGCCGAGGACCGACCGGCACGGCGATCCGCACCCGTGAGCCCGTCGTCGCGCAGCGTATCGCCGAGGACCCGCGCATGGAGCCGTGGCGACGCCTGGCGCGGGAGCGGGGGTACGGCTCGAGCATCGCCCTGCCCCTCGTGATCGATGGCGAGGTGCTGGGGGCCCTCAACATCTACGCGGCTCTCCCGGATGCGTTCAGCGGCGAGGAGGTCGAGCTGCTGCGGGAGATGTCGGAGGACCTCGCCTTCGGCATCGGGGCGGTCCGGGCGCGGGCGGAGCGCGAGCGGCTGCTCGAGCGCCTGGAGGCGCTCGTGGAGATCGATCGGGAGATCCTCGGGGCGGGTTCGGTCGAGCGTGTGGCCGAGATCGCCGTCCAGCGGGCCCGGCGGCTGGTGGGAGCGGATCGCGCCTCGCTCCTGGCGCTGGAGCCGGGCGGGGAGACGATGCGGGTCCTCGCGATCGACCCCCCGCCGGACCCGGGGGCCATCGGGCGGGTCGTCCCGGTCGGCGCCCTCGTCGCGGACCCCGGAGACCTTCGGCGTCCGTGGTTCTTCGCTTCGGACCTACCCACGCGCCCCGGCCGAACGCCGGAGCAGGAGGCGGCCTGGCGCGACGTCCGCGGCGGCATCGGGGTTCCGCTCCGGGTAGCGGATGAGGTCCTCGGTGTGCTCGGCGTGGTGTCGAGGGAGGAAGGCATCATGACCGAGGAGAACGCGAGGGCGCTCCGCGATCTCGCGGACGGGGTCGCCCTCGCCCTCCAGCAGCAGCGTCTGCGGGAGGAGATCGAGCGGCAGGCCGCCGAGCTCGAGCGGCGGGTGGAGGAGCGCACGGCCGAGCTCCGCGAGCGGAACGCCGAGCTCGACGCCTTCTCCTCCTCCGTCTCCCACGACCTGCGCGCGCCGCTCAGGGCCGTGCGGGGGTTCGCCCGGGCCCTCCTCGAGGACCACGCAGCGGGGCTCGATCCGACGGGTCGCGCCTTCGCGGAGCGGATCGTGCGGGTCGCCGAGCGGATGGACCGCCTCATGGCCGACCTCCTCGCGTACAGCCGCCTGGGGCGTGAGGACCTCACGCTGGCGCGGGTGCCCCTGGGCCCGGTGGTGGGTGAGGTGCTCGAGCTCCTCCGGGCCGACATCGAGGCGTCCCGCGCCACGGTGGAGGTGGTTCCTCACCTCCCGGCGGTCGCGGCCGACCCGCGCGTGCTGACCCAGATCGTGCTGAACCTGGTGGGCAACGCGCTCAAGTTCGTGGGGCCGGGCGTGGCACCGCGGGTGCGGATCGCGGCGACGGAACGAGAGGGGTGGGTGCGCCTCGAGGTCTCGGACAACGGGATCGGTATCCCACCGGAGCACCGCGAGCGCGTCTTCCGACCCCTCGA
>SIRV01000258.1 GCA_004366195.1 Actinomycetota bacterium | reverse complement strand
GTTCGGCGACCACTTCGACGGCGGCCGGTTCGCCACGAGCGACCTGAACGACCTGTACCGGCGGGTGATCAACCGGAACAACCGGCTGAAGCGGCTCCTCGACCTCGCGGCGCCCGAGATCATCGTGAACAACGAGAAGCGGATGCTGCAGGAGGCCGTGGACGCGCTGTTCGACAACGGCCGCCGCGGCCGGCCCGTCACGGGCCCGGGCAACCGTCCGCTGAAGTCCCTCTCGGACATGCTGAAGGGCAAGCAGGGCCGGTTCCGCCAGAACCTGCTCGGCAAGCGGGTGGACTACTCCGGCCGGTCGGTCATCGTGGTCGGTCCCCAGCTGAAGCTCCACCAGTGCGGCCTGCCGAAGCAGATGGCGCTCGAGCTGTTCAAGCCGTTCGTGATGAAGCGCCTGGTGGATCAGGGCCTCGCCCAGAACATCAAGAGCGCCAAGCGCATGGTGGAGCGCTCGCGGCCGCAGGTGTGGGACGTGCTCGAGGAGGTCATCCGGGAGCACCCGGTGCTGCTGAACCGGGCGCCGACCCTGCACCGGCTGGGGATCCAGGCCTTCGAGCCGGTCCTGGTGGAGGGCAAGGCGATCCAGATCCACCCCCTGGTCTGCACCGCGTTCAACGCGGACTTCGACGGCGACCAGATGGCCGTCCACGTGCCGCTGTCGGCGGAGGCGCAGGCCGAGGCGCGGATCCTCATGCTCTCGACGAACAACATCCTCTCCCCGGCCCACGGGCGGCCGATCGCCGTGCCGACCCAGGACATGGTGCTCGGGCTGTACTACCTGTCGCTCGAGCCGGAGGTCCAGCCGAAGGACGAGGAGATCCCGCGGTTCGCCTCGCCGGCCGAGGCGCTGCTCGCCTACGACCACAAGCGGGTCGGGCTCCACACCGTCGTCGAGGTGCGGCTGCCGGGCAAGGCCCTGCCGCCGGAGCTCCTGCCGGAGACGGTGGACGTGGACGCCGAGGGGAACGGCACGCGCGTGCCGCGGGTGCGCACGACGATCGGGCGGCTGATCCTGAACGAGGCGTTCCCCGAGGACCTGCCGTACGTGAACCGCCCGCTCGCCAAGGGTGACATCGCGCGCCTGGTGGACGACTGCGTGCACCGCTACGACCGGGCCACGGTGGAGCGCATCCTCGACAACCTGAAGCAGCTCGGGTTCCACTACGCGACCCGTGCCGGGGTCACGCTCGGGATCGAGGACGTGACGACCCCGCCGGACAAGGCCCAGATCCTCGACCGGCACGAGAAGGAGGCCGCGAAGATCGAGGCCCAGTACCGGAAGGGCATCATCACCGACGACGAGCGGCGGCAGGAGCTCATCACGATCTGGACCCAGGCCACCGACGAGGTCAAGGACGCGATGGAGCGCCGGTTCAGCCAGACCACCCCCATCTACATGATGGCCAACTCCGGCGCCCGGGGGAACATCATGCAGATCCGGCAGATCGCCGGGATGCGGGGCCTGGTGGCCAACCCGAAGGGCGAGATCATCCCGCGGCCGATCAAGTCGAACTTCCGCGAGGGGCTCTCGGTCCTCGAGTACTTCATCTCGACGCACGGCGCCCGGAAGGGTCTGGCCGACACCGCGCTGCGGACGGCCGACTCCGGGTACCTCACCCGGCGCCTGGTCGACGTGGCCCAGGAGATCATCGTCCGGGAGGAGGACTGCGGCACCGACCGGAGCATCCCGGTCAGGGTGACCTGGGAGACGCCCTCGGGGGAGCGGGTCGAGAACCCGCACCTGGAGACCTCCCTGTTCGGCCGGGTGCTGGCCGAGGACGTGAAGGTGAACGGCAAGAAGGTCGCCTCCCGCGGTGACGAGGTGGACGACCGCCTGATGCGGGCGCTGGTCGAGGCGGGGGCG
Organism: Actinomycetota bacterium; assembly: GCA_004366195.1. Classification (GTDB taxonomy): domain Bacteria; phylum Actinomycetota; class UBA4738; order UBA4738; family HRBIN12; genus HRBIN12. The sequence goes on along the minus strand of SIRV01000258.1, from coordinate 6,365 downwards.
GACACCGTCCGGGTCCGCTCCACGATGACCTGCGAGGCCGAGTACGGGGTGTGCCGGCTCTGCTACGGGTGGTCGCTCGCGAGCGGCAAGCTCGTGGACATCGGCGAGTCCGTGGGCATCGTGGCGGCGCAGTCGATCGGCGAGCCGGGCACCCAGCTCACGATGCGGACGTTCCACACCGGCGGCGTGGCCGGCGAGGACATCACCCAGGGTCTGCCGCGGGTCGTCGAGCTCTTCGAGGCGCGCCGCCCCAAGGGCGAGGCCGTCATCACCGAGCTGCCGGGGGTCGTCCACATCGAGGACGACGAGGAGAAGAAGGTCCGACGGATCACGATCACGTCCGAGGACGGGGACCAGGTGCAGTACGCGGTCTCCTTCCGGGCGCGGCTCACCGTGTCCGAGGGGGACGTGGTGGACGTCGGGCAGCAGCTCACCGAGGGCTCGGTGAACCCCCACGAGAAGCTGCGGGTGGAGGGGGTGCAGGCCCTGCAGCTGCACCTGGTCGAGGAGGTCCAGCAGGTGTACCGCTCGCAGGGCGTGACGATCCACGACAAGCACATCGAGCTGATCGTGCGCCAGATGCTCCGCAAGGTGCAGATCATCGAGCCGGGGGACACGGAGTTCCTCCCCGGCGACCTCGTGGACCGGCGCCGGTTCGAGGAGGCCAACCGCGAGGTGCTGGAGCGGGGCGGGGAGCCGGCCACGGCCCGTCCGCAGCTGCTCGGCATCACGAAGGCCTCGCTGGCCACGGACTCCTGGCTCGCGGCGGCCTCCTTCCAGGAGACGACGCGGGTGCTGACCGAGGCCGCGATCGCCGGCAAGTCCGACCCGCTCCTCGGCCTGAAGGAGAACGTCATCATCGGGAAGCTGATCCCGGGCGGGACGGGGATGAGCCGGTACCGGAACCTGCAGGTGCGGATCAAGCCGGAGGCCATCCCGGAGTACTGGCTGGCCCGCCAGCGCGAGCTCGCGGAGGCCGCGGAGGGCGAGGGCGCGGCCGGTGCGACCGGCGGCGAGCCCCTCCCCGGGCGGATCACCCGCGAGGAGGCCGAGCGGATGCTCGGCGGGACGTTCTCGCCGGAGGAGTAGGGCGTCGCCTACCAGTAGTCGCCGTCGAGCGGGCGCGCCAGCGCCCGCTCGACGCTTCCCAGGTCCTGCACGAGGCGCGTGCGGAGGTCGCGCGGGAGGCGCTCCAGGCGCCGGTACGTCTCCGAGAGCGCCCGCTGGACGAGCTCCAGGCGCGAGCACCCGAGGTCGGTGATCCGCAGGCCGATCACGCCCGCGTCCCGCGGGAGGCGCTCGACCAGGTCTCCCGCCACGAGCTTGTCCACCAGCCGCTGCGCGGCCTGTCGGGTGATCCGCAGCTCCCGGGCGATGGAGGCCGCGTGCAGGTTGCCGTCGTAGCGGAGCAGGATGAGGGCCTCGACCTGCGCGTACGAGAGCCCGAGCTCGTACAGCTCGTCGTCGAAGCGTCGCCGGAGGCGCTTGTTGACGCGTCGGACCGACGTGATGACATCGAGGGCCGTGCCGAGGTCGGTGGGTTCGAGCGCGCGCATGGCGTAGGGGTACACCGGGGTACCGACACGGGGTGCGGGTCGCTTCCGGAGTGGGGCCGGGGCGGAGATCCAGGGCGCCGGGGCCCCGACCCGTCCGGCGCCGACCCGCCCGCCGCCGCCCCACGTCGACCCCCCGTCAACACGTGGACGACCGATCGGCCCTCCGCCGCCGCCCCCCGTCAAACCCCCCGTCAACACGTGGACGACCGATCGGCCCTCCGCCGCCGCCCCACGTCAACCCCTTGACCGCAACGTCCGCGGTCGACCCCGACAACGGGTTGACGTGTATGGCCGGGGAGGCCTCGACCGGTCGTCCACCCGTTGACACCGCCAGAGCGGCAGCGGCACGCCTGGCGGCTTCAGACCGGGGAGGCCTCGACCGGTCGTCCACCCGTTGACACACCGCGAGCAGCGCCACCGCACGGGTCCCCTCGAGTGGCGCGACCAGGCGGTCCCCACCCCCAGCGCCCGACCGACCGGCCCCCAGCGCCGGCCGACCGGCCCTCAGCCACCGGCCGCGACCTCGCCCGCGAGCCGGAGGAGCTCCTCGTGGACGGCAGGCGACCCGGCGAGGATGTCCCCGCTCAGCCACCCGTCCCCGCCGGTCCAGTCCGTCACCACGCCGCCCGCCTCCTGGATCAGGAGGCCGCCCGCCGCGACGTCCCAGGGCGCCAGCGCCAGCTCGAAGAACCCCTCGAAGACCCCCGACGCCACCCAGGCGAGGTCCAGCGAGGCCGCCCCGGGCCGGCGCAGGTCCTCGAAGCGCTCCAGGGCCCGGCCGAACATCGCCAGGTACCGCTCGAGCAGCTCCTTCCGGCGGAAGGGGAAGCCGGTCGCCACCACGGCCCGCTCCACCGTTCGGTCCGAGACCCGGACCCGGCGGGGCCCCTCCGGCTCGCCCTCCCGCCGCACCCAACAGCCCTCGCCGCTCGCCGCGCTCCAGGTCTCGCCGAGGAAGGGGGCGTGGACCGCGCCGGCGACCGGCCGGCCCCCCTCCAGGAGGGCCACGGAGACCCCCACGGCGAGGAACCCGTGCACGAAGTTCGTCGTGCCGTCTAGGGGGTCCACGATCCAGGCGCGTCCCGTGTCCCCGCGCCCCCCGGCCGCGACGGCCTCCCGGACCGCCTCGCGGCCGGCCCCCTCCTCCCCGAGCACGGGGATGCCCGTCTCCTCGAGCAGGAAGGACGCCACGACCCGCTCGCTCTCCCGGTCGACGGCCGTCACGTAGTCCCCGGCCACCCCTTTCACGTCGGGCCTGCCCCCGGCGGGGCCGGCCCGACGGATCACCTCCCCGCCGAGGGCGGCGGCTCGCTCGGCGATGGCTCGCGCATCCACGGTGGGCCACCGTAGCAGGTAGGATGGGCCGGCGCCGGCCCCGACCGGTCCCCGCGCCACCGCGCCCCCGCCGCGCGACCCCGCCCCTCGTTGACACCCCGGGCGCCCGCCTAGTAGCGTTACCGCTTGCGCCGGGCGGGCGGGTGTGCCCGGTTGCCACCTTGCGTGCCTCCCAGGGGGACCACCATGGGCAGGATGTGCCCTGGCGACGGCCCCTGGGATAGAGAACCCGCGGCTCGCCCGCTCAGCGGGGTGGACGAGCCCCCGGTCGGATAGCTCGAGGACGTAGACGGGAAGCGCATGCCCACGATCCAGCAACTGATCCGGAACGGGCGGAAGCGCCCGAAGGAGAAGACGAAGGCGCCGGCGCTCAAGGGCGCGCCGCAGCGTCGTGGGACGTGCACGCGCGTCTACACCACCACGCCGAAGAAGCCGAACTCGGCCCTGCGGAAGGTGGCCCGCGTCCGACTCTCGAGCGGCGTGGAGGTCACGGCCTACATCCCCGGCGTCGGCCACAACCTGCAGGAGCACTCCATCGTGCTCGTCCGGGCCGGCCGCGTGCGCGACCTGCCGGGCGTGCGCTACAAGGTCATCCGCGGAACCCTGGACGCGGCGGGGGTCAAGGGGCGCAAGCAGGCCCGCTCCCGCTACGGGGCCAAGAAGGGGCGAGGAGTAGCCATGCCGCGCAAGGGGCCCGCCGTACGCCGGGAGATCGCGCCCGATCCCGTGTACCAGAACGTGCTGGTCAGCCAGCTCATCAACAAGGTCATGCGGGACGGGAAGAAGTCGCTCGCCGAGCGCATCGTCTACAAGGCCCTGGAGATGATCAGCGAGCGCACCGCGAACGACCCGGTCATCACGCTGAAGAAGGCGGTCGAGAACGCCCGCCCGCTGCTCGAGGTCCGCTCGCGGCGGGTCGGCGGCGCCAACTACCAGGTGCCGGTGGAGGTGCGGCCGGCGCGCGGGACGACCCTCGCGCTGCGCTGGATCGTGAACAACGCGCGCCAGCGCAAGGAGCACACGATGGCCGAGCGCCTGGTGGGCGAGATCATGGACGCCGCCCAGGGCCAGGGCGCCTCGGTGAAGCGGCGCGAGGACATGCACAAGATGGCGGAGGCGAACAAGGCGTTCGCGCACTACCGATGGTGATCGAGGGAGAGCTCGTGGCCGGGTCCGTGCTGGACCCGGCTTCCCGTGAGGGGGGTGTTCGGTGATGGCCACCCCCGTGGGGAAGATGAACGTGGCGGAGACGGTCGAGAAGGTCGAGGGACGGCAGCGCGGAGGGTCCGGCAAGGACCTGGTGCTCCGCGAGTACCCGCTCGCCCGCACCCGGAACATCGGGATCATGGCCCACATCGACGCGGGCAAGACGACCACGACCGAGCGGATCCTCTACTACACCGGCAAGGCCTACAAGATCGGCGAGGTCCACGAGGGCACCGCCCAGATGGACTGGATGGTCCAGGAGCGGGAGCGGGGCATCACCATCACCTCGGCCGCCACCACCTGCAAGTGGAAGGACCACTGGATCAACATCATCGACACGCCCGGCCACGTGGACTTCACCGTCGAGGTCGAGCGGTCGCTGCGCGTCCTCGACGGCGCGATCGCCGTGTTCGACGCCGTCGCCGGGGTCGAGCCGCAGACCGAGACCGTCTGGCGGCAGGCCGACCGCTACCACGTCCCCCGGATCGGGTTCGTGAACAAGATGGACCGCGTCGGCGCCGACTTCCGGCGCACGGTGGAGATGATGGTGGAGCGCCTCCACGCACGCCCCCTCGTCCTCCAGCTGCCCATCGGGGTCGAGTCGGGGTTCACCGGCGTCGTCGACCTCGTCGAGATGAAGGCCCTGTACTGGCTGACGGAGATGGGCGAGGAGTGGGAGGTCCGCGAGATCCCCGCCGAGCTCCTCGACGCCGCCCGCGAGGCCCACCACGAGCTGTTCGAGCAGCTGGCGGACCACGACGAGGCGCTCATGGAGAAGTTCGTCCACGAGGAGGAGCCCACGCCGGAGGAGCTCCGGCGGGCGATCCGCCGGGCGACCCTCGCCGGCGAGGGCGTCCCCGTGCTCTGCGGGAGCGCCTTCAAGAACAAGGCCATCCAGCCCCTCCTCGACGCGATCGTGTACTACCTGCCGTCGCCGGCGGACATCCCGGCCATCCAGGGCCACACCCCCTCAGGGGAGCCGGCCGAGCGCCACCCCGACGACGCCGAGCCCTTCTGCGGGCTGGTGTTCAAGATCATGTCCGACCCCTACGTCGGGCGGCTCGCGTACGTGCGGGTGTACTCCGGCGCGCTGCGGGCCGGCTCGCACGTGGAGAACACCACGAAGGGCCGCAAGGAGCGGGTCGGGCGGATCCTCCAGATGCACGCCAACCACCGCGAGGACAAGGAGGCCGCCTTCACCGGCGACATCGTGGCCGTCGTCGGCCTCAAGCACTCGACCACCGGCGATACGCTCTCGGACGCCTCGGCGCCGATCATCCTCGAGTCGATGAGCTTCCCGACGCCGGTCATCTCGGTGGCGGTGGAGCCGAAGACGAAGGCCGACTCCGACAAGCTCGCCGCGGGGCTCGCGAAGCTCGCCGACGAGGACCCCACCTTCGTCGTCCGGTTCGACGAGGAGACGGGGCAGACGGTGATCTCCGGCATGGGCGAGCTCCACCTGGAGATCATCGTGGACCGCCTGCGGCGCGAGTTCGGGGTCGACGCGAACGTCGGCAAGCCGCAGGTCGCCTACCGAGAGACCATCCGCAAGCCGGTCCAGCGCGTCGAGGGGCGGTTCGTGCGGCAGACCGGCGGCCGCGGGCAGTACGGGCACGTGGTCATCGACCTCGAGCCCACCGGCCCCGGCGGCGGGTACGAGTTCGTGAACAAGATCGTCGGCGGGACCATCCCGCGCGAGTACATCCCCGCGGTCGACCAGGGGATCCAGGAGGCGTGCGAGACCGGCGTGCTCGCCGGCTACCCCCTGGTGGACGTCCGGGCCACGCTCGTGGACGGCAGCTTCCACGAGGTCGACTCGAGCGAGATGGCGTTCAAGATCGCCGGCTCGATCGCGCTGAAGGAGGCCGCGCGCCGGGCGGAGCCGGTGCTCCTGGAGCCGATCATGGAGTTCGAGATCGTGACGCCCGAGGGGTTCCTCGGGGACGTCATGGGGGACATCACGGCACGTCGCGGCAGGATCGAGCGGATCGACGACCGCGGCGGGATGAAGGCCGTGCGGGTGCTCGTCCCGCTCGCCGAGCTGTTCGGCTACGCGACGGACCTCCGCTCCCGCACCCAGGGCCGGGCGTCCCACACCCCGATGCAGCTGCACTCCTACCAGGAAGTCCCGGCCCACATCTCCAAGGAGATCGTGGCCCGCGTTCGCGGCGAGTGACGGAGGAGCACGAGATGGCCAAGCAGAGGTTCGAGCGGACGAAGCCCCACGTGAACATCGGCACGATCGGGCACATCGACCACGGCAAGACC
>SIRV01000257.1 GCA_004366195.1 Actinomycetota bacterium | reverse complement strand
CGAGTACCGGCGACGGGTCCAGATGGTGTTCCAGGACCCCACCGCCGCGCTGAACCCCCGCCAGACGATCTACGAATCGGTCGCCGAGGGGCTCCGCGTCCACGGCATCACCCGCGGCCCGAACGGCGAGACCGAGGAGGAGCTGGTGGCCCGGGCGCTCGCGCGGGCCGGGCTCCGCCCGCCGGAGCTGTTCTTCCTCAACTACCCGCACGAGCTCTCCGGCGGCCAGCGTCAACGCGTGGTGATCGCCGGGGCCCTCGTGCTCGAGCCGGAGATCATCGTGGCCGACGAGCCGGTGTCCAGCCTCGACGCGTCGGTCCGCGGCGAGATCCTCAAGCTCCTGCTCGGGCTGCGGAACGAGCTCGGGATCGCGATGCTCGTCGTCACCCACGATCTCGGCCTCGCCTGGACCATCGCCGACCGGGTCGCGGTGATGTACCTCGGCAGGATCGTCGAGATCGGGCCGGCCGAGGAGGTCCTGACCCGCCCCATCCACCCCTACACGAAGGCCCTGCTCGAGGTGGTGCCGGAGGCCGGCGGGATCGACCGGCCGTTCCTCGCCGGCGAGCCGCCGGACCCGGCCCGCATCCCGCCCGGCTGCCGCTTCCACCCCCGCTGCCCCGAGGTGGCGAACGGCACGGCAGAGGCATCGGGGGTGCTGGAGCGCTGCCGGGGGGCGGACCTCGGCCTCCAGGAGCTCCGGCCCGGCCACTCCGCGGCCTGCCACCTGGTGGCGAAGCTCGCCGGACGCGAGAGCGCGCCGCCCCCGCACCCCATCGGAGGTCGGGCCTAGCCGGCGATCAGGCGAGGTCGCCCGCCTGCGGCTCGGATCGCTCCGGTGGACCCTCGCCGCCCTTGAGGACCCCGAGGATGGCCTCCATCTCGGTGTCCCCCACGCGATCCCGTCCCCCCGCCTTGGCCGCGGCGAGGAGCGTGCGGAGGTTGGTCTCGGCCATCTCGGCCCGCCCCTCGAGCTCCCGGACGCGCTCCGCCAGCGCTCTCGCGCGGCGCTCCGCCTCGTCCCTCGCCTCCCTCGCCTCCCGGGCCTCCTCCATGGCGCTGCGGAGGCTGGCGCGGAGCGCGGCCACCTCGCGACCGAGCTCCACGAGCCGGTCGATCGCCTCGCGCCCGATCTGCGAGTACGTGGGTCGCTGGTCGGCGGCCGCCTCGTGACGGACGGCCCGGCGGACCTTCGTCCGGGCCCTTCGCGGCCGCGGCACCTGCTCCTTCTCGCCCGGCTGGATCGGCGTGGCGTCGAGGAGCCGGTAGCGGCCGTCCTGCGACTCGAGCCGCCGGCGCGCGAGGAGCGCTCGCACCGCACGGGCCGCGACCAGGGGCTCCTCGATCCCGATCTCCCGGGCCACGTCGGCGGGCGCGACGTCGAGCAGCTCGCCCGGCTGGACCCGGGCGGCGACCGCCGCGAGGAAGGCGTTGGCCCTCTCCAGGCTCTCCTGATTCATGGCGTTATCTCACCCCATCTCCGACGTCGGCGCCAGTCGCCGTCCGCGGCGCCCAGGAAAGAGTGACAAAACCCGGTCACCGATTTGACGGCGCGGTCTCACACATCGTATAAAAGCGATGGCGCCGCTGGGACCTTCGGGTTCCGGCGGCGCCGCTTTTCACGACCTTCCACGGAACGGACGCCCGCGAGGAGACCGGTGCCCGAGGACGCGCAGGAGCGCACGCTGCCGCTCAAGGGCGTCCGCGTCGCGGACTTCTCGCGCGTGCTGGCGGGGCCCCTCGCCACCATGATCCTCGCCGACCTGGGCGCCGACGTGATCAAGGTCGAGCGCCCCGGGTCGGGCGATGACACCCGCGCCTGGGGCCCGCCCTTCGTCGGCGAGGACGCCGCGTACTTCTGCGCGCTCAACCGCAACAAGCGCTCGGTCGCCCTCGACCTGCAGACGCCGGAGGGGGCGGCCGCGGCGCGGCGGCTCGCGCTCGCGAGCGACGTGGTCGTGGAGAACTTCCGCCCCGGGCTCATGACGCGCTTCGGCCTCGACCACGCCTCGCTCTCGGCCGAGCGCCCGGACCTCGTGTCCTGCTCCCTGGTCGCCTTCGGCGAGGAGGGGGAGTCGGCCTCCCGCCCCGGCTACGACATCATCGTCCAGGCCCTCTCGGGCCTCATGAGCTTCACGGGCCACCCGGGCGGGGAGCCCACGAAGGTCGGGGTGGCCCTCCTCGACGTGATCTGCGGCCTGTACGCCGCGATCGGCATCCTCGCGGCCCTCCTCGAGCGCAGGGAGACGGGACGAGGCCGACGGATCGTGGTCTCGCTCTACGAGGCGAGCCTCGCGGCGATGGTGAACCAAGCCGCCAACTACCTCCTCGGCGGGATCGTGCCGGGCCCCCTCGGGAACCAGCACCCGAACATCGTCCCCTATCAGCTGTTCGAGGCGGCCGACCGCCCGTTCATCCTGGCGGCCGGGAACGACCGCATGTTCGAGCGGACCTGCGAGGTGCTCGGGATGCCGGAGCTCGCGCGGGACGAGCGGTTCGCGACCAACGAGGCGCGCGTGCGGAACCGCGAGGCGCTGATCCCGATCCTGGCCGAGGCGTTCCGGCGCCACCCCGCGGCCGAGTGGCTGACCGCCCTGGAGCGCGTGGGCGTGCCGAGCTCCCCCGTGCTGCGCATGGACGAGGTGTTCGCGACGCCCGAGGGCGCCCGCATGGTCCAGGAGGTACGGGACCCGGTCCGCGGGGTGCTGCGGCTCGTTGCCGACCCGATCCGCCTCGACGGGGCACTCACGCCGGTCCGGCTCCCTCCGCCGCGCCTCGGCGAGCACACCGAGGAGGTCCTCCGCGAGCTCGAGGAGCGCGGCGGGCGGGAGGGCTGACCGCCCCGCTACGCGAGCAGGTACCGCCGCGAGAGCGGTACGGAGCGGACCGGCTCGGCCGCGAGCGTCCGCCCGCCCAGGGTCACCGTGCCGTCGCCCGGGTCGACCTCCACCGGAAGCCACGCCCGACCGGCGACGAGCGCCTCGCGCGTGAGGCCCCGCGTGCCCGCGACGGCCACGAACCGGCGATGGCTCCCCAGCCGCTCCCGGATCCCCGCCTCCAGCGCGGCGCGGGAGACGAAGGTCAGCCCGACGGAGGCCCCCGCCCGCCCCGTGGCGGCCCAGTGCGGGCCCTGCCGGACCGGCTGCGCGCCCTCGATCGTCGCGTTCCCCTCCCCGAGGGCGCCCCAGGCGAAGGCGCCGGCCTTGAGCACCAGCTCGGGGCGGACGCCGAAGCGCTCCGGCCGCCACAGGACCACGTCGGCGAGGCGCCCCGGCGCGAGGCTCCCCACCTCGCCCGCGATGCCGTGGACGATCGCGGGATCCACGGTCACCTTGGCCAGGTAGCGGAGCACCCGCTCGTTGTCGTCGTCCCCCGCCTCATCGGCCGGCACGAAGCGGCGCACCAGCGGCGCCGCCGGCCACCCCTCCCCCGCCTCGGACGCGCGCCAGCGCTTCATCGCGTGCGCGAGCTGGAAGGTCCGCCGCACCGTCTCCCCGATCCGGCCCATCCCCTGGGAGTCGCTGTTCACGATCTGGATCGCGCCGAGCTCGTGCAGGGGCCCCTCGGCGGCCATCGTCGCGGGGTGGATCCGCTCCCGCGCGGCCTCCACGTCCTCCGGCACGTCTGCCGAGCCGCCGTGCACGGCGAGGATCATCTCCAGGTGCTCGGCCGCCGTCGCGCGGCCGTAGGGCACGGTCGGCGTGGTGGAGGAGCAGATCACGTTCGGCTCGCGCACCAGGCCGATGAGATCCGGCACGTGGCCCCCGCCCACGCCCTCCACGTGGTAGGCGTGGATCGTTCGGCCCCCGATCGCCGCCACCGTGTCCTCGAGCTCGCAGGACTCGTTGAGCCCGTCCGTGTGGAGGCAGACCTGCACGTCGTGGGCGTCGGCCAGCTCGAGCACGGCGTCCACGATCTCGGGGTAGGCGCCCCAGTCCTCGTGGATCTTCAGGCCGCAGGCCCCGGCCTCGAGCACCCGCTCCACCGGCCACGGGAGCTCGGTGCGCGCGCTCGCCTGGAGGCCGAGGTTCACCGGCTGGTCCTCGAACGCGAGGTAGGTCCGCTCCATCACGTACGGCGGCTCCTCGAACCCCGCCGTGATGAGGGTGGTGACCCCGCCCGAGAGCGCGACCGGCACGAGCCGCGGCGTGATGAGGTGCACGTGGCTGTCGATCGCCCCCGCCGTCGCGATGAGCCCGTACCCGTTCACCGGCCACGTGTTCGGGCCGATCACGAGCTCCACGTCGTCGGCGGTCTCGGGGTTGCCGGCCCGGCCGATGCCGACGATCCGGCCCTCCTTGATCCCGATGTTCGTCTTGACCACCCCGAGGAGGGGATCGATCACCAGCACCCCGGCGATCACCATGTCGAGCTCGAGCTCGGCGGGGGCTCGGTCGTACTGGGTCTGGCGCGAGCGCAGGTTCTTCGCGTACCCCCAGATCGGCTCGTCGCCCGCCCCGACGTGGTCGGCCTCGACCCGGACCCAGAGGTCGGTGTCGGCCAGCCGCACCCGGTCCCCGGTGGTCGGGCCGTATCGCCGCAGGTACTCGGGGCGCGGGAGCCTCACGGCGATCCGCCCGTCCCGCCGTAGGCGACCAGCGTGACCTCCCGGGTCTCCCCCGGCCCCCAGCGGACCGAGGACCCCGCAGGGACGTCGAGCCGGTACCCACGCGCCGCCTCGCGGTCGAAGACCAGGCGCTCGTTCGCTCGCCAGAACGGGTAGTGGGAGGAGACGCGGACCGGCCGGCTCGAGGTGTTCGTGACGGTCAACGTGATCCGCGGACGGCCCGGCGCGAGCTCGATCTCCCCCGCGGCCGGCTCGACGGCCCCCGGAGCCTCCCCGGTCGGCTCGCCGAAGGGGTCCCGCAGCACGACGAGGCGCGTCCCCTCCTCGAGCAGCACCTCCAGCCGGATCTCGGCGAGGAGCGCCGGCACCCCCTCCAGCACCTGGTCGGGCGAGAGCGCCCGGCGGCCGGCCTCCAGGACCTCCTCGAAGCTCGCCCCGGACCGCGCGGCCCAGTGCATCTCGTCGCAGATCAGGGCCGTCGCCTCGGGGGCGTTCAGCCGCAGGCCGCGCGCGAGCGCCCGGCGCGCGAGCTCCGCCGCCTGGAAGATCCGGAGCCGTTCCTCCTCGGTCGGGCCGAGGTTCATGGCGTCGTCCCGCGGGCCATCGTCCGTGCCGGACTCTACAGTGAGCGCGTGAGCGCGGTCGAGCGGTGGCGCGAGCTGCTCGCGGGGTGGGGCATCCCCGAGGAGATCCTGGCGAGAGCGCCGGAGTCCCCCTGGGGGTTCCCCCGGGACCTCATGGCGCGGCGGGGCCGGGGCGCGGTCGAGCTCGCGCCGGGCCTCGCCACCCGGCGGGCGCTCGAGGCGCTGCCGGAGGGGGGCACGGTGCTCGACGTCGGGGTGGGGGGCGGCGGCTCGTCCCTCCCCCTCGCGCATCGGGCCGGGAGGATCGTCGGCGTCGATGCCTCAGAGGCCATGCTCGAGGCCTTCCGGGACGCCGCCCGCGGGCTCTCGGTCGAGATCGAGACCGTCCTCGGGGAGTGGCCGGCGGTCGCGCCCCAGGTGCCGCCCGCCGACGTCGTCGTCTGTCACCACGTGCTGTACAACGTGCCCGACCTCGAGCCGTTCGTGCGAGCCCTCGACGAGCGCGCACGCCGGCGGGTGGTGATCGAGATCACCTGGGAGCACCCGCTCGCGTGGATGAACGACCTCTGGCGTCGGTTCCACGGGCTCGAGCGCCCCGACGGCCCCACGGCGGCCGACGCCGCGGAGGCCCTCTCCGAGCTCGGCTACCCGGTGCGGCTCGAGCGCGAGACACGGCCCCCGCGCGCGAGCGGGTTCGAGCGCCGCGAGGACGCCGTCGCCCTCGTCCGGCGGCGGCTCTGCCTCCCCCCGGAGCGGGACCCCGAGATCGCGGAAGCCCTGGGGGAGCGTCTGGCCCTCCGCGACGGCCTGTGGAGCGCGGGTCCGGCCGAGCACGAGGTGGCCGCGCTCTGGTGGGACCGGGCCGGCTGACGCGCCGGCCCTCAGCGACCGCGTCGCGACACGTAGTCCCGGACCACGAACGCGCCGAGCTCCCGGTCGTCCATGAGGAAGACCCGCCCCGCCGTGAGCTGGGCCAGGCGCTCCATGAACCGGACGAGCCCGGGGCTGCCCTCGAGCATGAAGACGTTCAACGTGACGCCCGAGCGCGCGAGACGCACCGCCTCCGCCAGCGTGAGCTCGATCGTCCGCGGCACGGGCGGCCAGGAGAAGAACGAGCGCTCCCCCTCCAGGTGGGCCGTGGGCTCGCCGTCGGTCACCATGATCACCTGGCGCGCCGCCCTCGGATGCTCGGCGAGGAGCCGCCCGGCCAGGTGGAACGCGTGGTGCATGTTGGTCCCGTACACGCGCTCGAACCCCGGCGCCGCGAGATCGCGCGGCTCCATCCGCCGCGCGTAGTCGCTGAACCCGATGAGGTACAACGTGTCGTGCGGGTACCGCCCCTCGATGAGCGCGTGCAGCGCGAGCGCCATGCGCTTCGCGTGCACGAAGTGGCCCCGCAGCGGCATCGAGAACGCGAGGGCGAGCAGG
>ML214203.1:937-9272 GCA_004366195.1 Actinomycetota bacterium | reverse complement strand
GAGCGCCGCGAGCCCGAGGAGGCCGAGAGCCCCGGCCACGATGGCCGGCGGAACCCTCCGCCGCAGGCTCGGGAACCGCTGCCCGAGGCGGGCGAGGGGTCGAGGTCCCCCGCCCCGATCGGGATCCGCCACCGGCTCCCGTCGCCAGATGTGGCGGAGGACCGGGACCGCGACGAGCGTGTAGCCGAGGAGGTACCAGAGCATGAGCGGCCCGAGGGCGCTCCCGAACCCGACGAGGCCGTGCCACGGCGCGAACAGCGCGAGGATCGCGGTCAGCAGGGTCCGCCCGAGGGGACCGAACGTCGTCGGGCCCCGACGCCAGCGGGACGTCACGGGCTGCGGCGTCAGCTCTCGGACCGTGGTCAGCGGCGGGAGCTGGGGTTCCCGGGGCGTGAGCTCCCGCACGGGCTCGTAGCACCGCAGGCACCAGCGGACGTCGCCCGCGATGGGCGCGCCGCAAGCGCGGCAGGTCCTCGGCGCGGTCATCACCCCCCGTATCGGCAGTCCCGGGCGCGCGCTGTACCCGTACACTTGGCTGGACGCCAGCGGCCGCCGCCAGCGGCCGGGAAAGGAGGGAACCCGCGTGGCCGACGTGATGGAGGCCATCACCTCCCTCGCCAAGCGGCGGGGGATCGCGTTCCAGTCCAGCGAGATCTACGGGGGGCTGCGTTCGTCCTGGGACTACGGGCCGCTCGGGGTCGAGCTGAAGCGGAACATCCGCAACGCCTGGTGGCGCTCGATGGTCCAGCTCCGCGACGACGTCGTGGGGCTCGAGGCGGCCATCATCATGTCGCCCAAGGTCTGGGAGGCCTCGGGTCACCTGGAGGCGTTCACCGACCCGCTCGTCGAGTGCCTCCAGTGCCACCAGCGGTTCCGCGCCGACCACATCCCCGGCTTCCACGCGCCCCAGTCCGGGCACGAGGAGGACGAGACGACGGTCGACCTCGCGCACCGGCCGGTGTGCCCGAACTGCGGCGGCACCCGCTTCACCGAGCCGAGGAACTTCAACCTGATGTTCAAGACGCACATGGGGCCGGTGGAGGACGAGGCGAGCGCGGTGTACCTGCGACCGGAGACGGCCCAGGGGATGTTCGTGGACTTCGTCCAGATCCAGCAGGTGAGCCGGAAGAAGGTCCCCTTCGGCATCGCCCAGATCGGGAAGTCCTTCCGGAACGAGATCACGCCGGGGAACTTCATCTTCCGGATGCGCGAGTTCGAGCAGATGGAGCTGGAGTACTTCGTCGAGCCGGGGACCGACGAGCGCTGGCACGACTACTGGATCGAGGAGCGCTACCGCTGGTACCTGGACCTCGGCATCCGGGAGGAGAACCTGCGCCTGCGCGAGCACGCGCCGGAGGAGCTCTCGCACTACTCGAAGCGGACGGTCGACATCGAGTACCGGTACCCCTTCACCGACTGGGGTGAGCTCGAGGGCATCGCGAACCGGACCGACTACGACCTCCGGCAGCACGAGAAGCACTCCGGGCAGGACCTCACCTACTTCGACCAGGAGAAGGGGATCCGGTACCACCCGTACGTGATCGAGCCGGCGGCGGGCGTGGACCGCTGCCTCCTCGCCTTCCTCATCGACGCGTACCACGAGGAGGAGGCCCCGACCGCGACCGGAGGGACGGAGAAGCGCGTCGTGCTGAAGCTGCACAAGGACCTCGCGCCGACCAAGGTGGCGGTGCTGCCCCTCTCGCGGAACGAGGCCCTGATCCCCGACGCCCGCGCCGTCTTCGACCTGGTGAAGGTCCACTGGATGTGCGACTACGACGACGCGGGGTCGATCGGGCGCCGGTACCGGCGCCAGGATGAGGTGGGCACCCCGTTCTGCGTGACGGTGGACTTCGACACCCTCGAGGACCGGCAGGTGACGGTGCGCGAGCGAGACTCGATGCGCCAGGACCGGATCCCCATCGCCAACCTCGTCGCGTACCTCAAGGAGCGGTTGTGAGGGGGCGTGGGTGAGGCGCGGCGGGCGGCCGAGCCGCCTCGCGCTCGGTCTGTACGCCGGCTCGTTCGGGGTCCTGCTGCTCGCGGCGGGGCTCCTCGCGGCGTCCGTGCTCGAGCAGCTGCGGGGGATGGGGCTGCTCTTCGCCTCCTCGGCGCTGTCGCTCCTCGCCGCGGCGCTCGCGGTCGCCTCGCTCCTCGTGCCCGGGAAGGGTTCGGGGTGAGGCGCTCGGCCCTCGCGTCGGTCCTCGCGCTGGCGCTCGCCGCCGCGGCGTGCGTGGGGAGCGGCGGCGAGCGCGAGGGCGCCGCCACGACGTCGCCGCCCACCTCACCCAGCCCGAGCCCGCCGGCCCGGGGCTCCGCGGAGCGGGCGCTCCGCCAGCTGTGCGACTACGGGCCGCCGCCGGGGAGCGAGCGCGTCCCGCCGGAGGGGCCGACGCCGCCGGTGATTGCCGAGACGATGGACGCCGTGGAGCGGCTCCGGGGCCTCTCGTTCACCGAGCCGGTGGTGGCCGAGGCCGTGACCCCGAGGGAGCTGGTCGAGGGGCTCGAGGGATCCTTCGACTACGCCTTCCCCCGGGAGCTGCTGGAGCGCCGCAGCCTCGCGTGGGCGACGATCGGGGTGATCGGGGAGGGCGTGAGCATCCGGGGCGAGCTGGAGCGCTTCGTCTCCGGGCAGGTGATCGGCTACTACGACACGCTGACCGGAGAGCTCCGGTTCATCGGCACGGAGGACCCCACGCCCAGGGAACGGGTCACGCTCGCCCACGAGCTCGTCCACGCCCTCGACGACCAGAACTTCGGCCTCGAGCGGATCGACCAGCTCATGACGTCGTGCCGGGACGAGGCCACGACGGCGGCCGTCGCCCTCACCGAGGGGGACGCGACGTTCTTCATGACCCGGTACGCGCTCCAGGAGCTCACGCCGCAGGAGCAGCTCGAGCTCGCGACCGGCCTGGGGGAGGAGACGCCGTCGGTCGATCCGTTCATCGAGCGGCAGCAGATCTGGCCGTACACGGCCGGTCAGACGTTCGTCGCGGCCCTCGTCGGACGGGGCGGCGTGGGCGCGGTGGACGAGGCCTTCCGCGAGCTGCCGGTCTCGACCGAGCAGATCATCCACCCCGACCGCTACCCGGACGACGTGCCGACGCCGGTGGACGTGCCGGACCTCGGACCGGCCCTCGGGCCGGGGTGGCGAGATCTGGACGTCCAGGAGGTGGGGGAGGCGTGGCTCTCGCTCGCGCTCGGTCTGCGCCTGCCGGGTTCGACCGCCTCCGAGGCCGCCGCGGGCTGGGACGGCGGTCTGTACCGGGCGTGGACGGACGGCGAGCGCGTCGCCGTGGTCCTCGCCACGACGTGGGACGCGCCCGGAGAGGCCGCGGCCTTCGCCCGGGCGCTGGAGGACTGGATCGCGGCCGGCGGGGGGGCGGCCGAGGTCCTCCCGGTCGAGGGCTCGGGGGTGCGGGCGCTCTTCGCGAGCGACCCCGCGACCCTCGGGGTCCTGCGCGCCGCCCTCGGGTCCGGGACCTAAGCCCCGCGCGGCGCGGGCTCCTCGACTCACCCCAGCCCGTCCGGGCGCTGCGACGCTGCAGGCATGAGGTCCACGCTGGAGGCGCCGCCCAGACCGCCGGACCCGATGCTCCCCGGCATGGGCCTGCTGATGGTGAGCCGCGACCTGTTCGAGGAGGAGCTCGCCCAGCGGCGAGGCCCCCGGTCCCCGGTCCGGCGCCGACCGAGGCGATGGAGGCGGTGGCTCGCGGGGGCGCTCGCCCTGGCGCTCGCGGCCTCCGCGGTGGGGGTCGCCGCGGTCGCGATCGGGGACACGCGGCGCGAGGCCGAGGGCCTGCGGGAGCGGGTCGCGTCCCTCCAGGGCGAGCTGGGCACGACGCTGGCTCGCGCCGAGGCGGCCGAGGCGCGCGTGGCCGAGCTCGCGGCCCGCATCGAGGAGCTCCGCCGGCGCCTCGCCGACCTGCGGAAGGCGAAGGTCCGCACCGTCGTGCGGACGGAGACCGTGACCGAGACGGTGACCGAGACCGTGTACGTGCCGAACGGGCGCGAGGTGAGCGTCGAGGTCACGGGGTACGAGGGGATGGTCCGGATCTACGACGTCCAGCTCACGCACGCCTACGGGTACTCGGACCTGATCGGGATCGCCGAGAACACGAGCGGCGAGGTGATCTCCTACGCCCAGCTCGGATGCTCGTTCCTCGACCGCGACGGCCGCCTGCTCGCGACGAGCATGGACAACAAGCAGGACTGGCGGCCGGGGCAGACCTGGGGGTTCGTATGCAGCGCCGAGGTGGACGCGACCGGCGGGATCCTGCGCGTCGACGAGCTCTCCTGAGCGGATCGCGGCTCGGGGTCGCGGTCCTGCTCGTCGGCGCCGTCGTGCTCGCGGGCGGCGTGCGGGGGAGCGCCCTGGTCGGGCCCGACGTCCGCCTCGTGGCGATCCGGGGTGCCTTGCTGCGCGTCGACGCCCGGCTCGACCTCACGGCCGCGGCCGTGACCGATCTCGAGGTGCGGGCTGAGGCCCTGGGGGTACGGCTCGGAGCCCTTCGGGACGCGGTCGCGCAGACGGAGCGTCGCCTCCGAGCTTTCGAGGTGGTCCGCGAACGTCGGCGCGAGGTCGCGGCCGAGGTCGTCGAGACCGGGCGGGTCCCCGGCCACCCCGCGGTGCCGGAGACCCTGGCCGACCTGCGGGCCCCGCTCGTCGTGGTGGGCAAGGCCATGCGGGCCAACGACCGGCTCGGGATCGCGATCCTCGCCGAGCGAGCGGCGACCGAGCGACGCATGGTGGAGGTGCGCGGGCTGCTCGCCGGCCTCCGCGAGGAGGTCGTCGCCCTCGCCGCCCAGGAGCGGCGGGTGCGGGCCGAGCTCGCCGAGGCGACGGCCAGCGCGGCGACGCTCGGGGCCGAGGCGCTCGCCGACGGCGAGCTCGCGAGGGACGCCGATGTCCTCATCGCCCGAGCCCGCGAGCAGCTGGCGCGGATCGATCGGGCCCGCGAGGAGCTCCGGACCCGCGAGCGCGAGCTCCTCCAGGAAGCCTCCGACCTGCGGGGGGTGCTCGACCGCCTCCGGGACGGGTTGCGCGGCGTGCGGCGGGCGAACCGAGCCCTCACCGAGGAGATGGCCGTCGCCGAGCTCCTGGTCGCGGCGAGGCTCGGCCAGGCCCCCGACCTCGTCGGGGAGGTCGAGATTGCCCTCGACGGCGTGCTGCGCGTCTGCCCGGTGGACCAGCCGATGGCCTACGCCGAGAGCTGGCATGCCCCTCGCTGGAGCGGCGGGTTCCACCTGCACCAGGGGATCGACATCTTCGCGCCGCCGGGCACGCCCGTCCGAGCACCCTTCGACGGGGTCGCGGTGGTCGCGGACAACCCCCTCGGGGGGATCGCCGTGAAGGTGATCGGAGACGCGGGCTACGTGTATGGGGCGCACCTCTCCGAGCGAGGAGCGCTCGGCGAGGTCCGGGCCGGCGACGTTATCGGCTACGTGGGCAGCACGGGTAACGCCTCCGGCCCCCACCTGCACTTCGAGTACCACCCGCTCGGTGGCGAGGCGGTGAACCCCTTCCCGTTCCTCAACGCCGTCTGCTGAGCGCCCCTCGGGGCCCCGGCCCCGGCTCGATCGCGCGGAGCGCCCTACGCGGGGGTCGCGTAGGTGGCCATGTCGTCGGAGAAGTCGACGCCGACCCAGGGCTCGTCGCCGACCACCCAGGCGTCGTGCCCGGGCGGGATCTCGCCGACGTCGCCGGCGCCGATCTCGAACTCGCTCCCGTCGTCCATCACGACGTGGAGCCGTCCGGAGATCGTGACGCCCTTGTGGTGGACCATGCACGACCCCGTCCCCGCGACCGGCCTCACGTCGTTGGACCAGCGCCAGCCGGGCCGGAACGTGAGGCGGGAGACGGTGATCGTCCCCGTCGTCGCGATCTCCGCCGTGCCGTGCTCGAACGTGCGGACCTCGCCCGCGGCGAGGTTCACGATCCCTGCCATGGTGCCCTCCCTTCGCCGAGCCCCAACCGTACCAGGTTCTGGCGGTCGGCCGGTCCCCCATCGCCGTTCCGTAGACTGGTGCTCCGACCGGACCGGCCTGGAGGCAGCCGTGACGAAGTACGTGTACGACTTCCACGAAGGCAACAAGGACATGAAGGACCTCCTCGGCGGGAAGGGCGCCAACCTCGCCGAGATGACGAACATGGGGCTGCCGGTGCCCCCGGGCTTCACCATCACCACCGAGGCCTGCATCGCGTACCTCCGCCGGGGCGAGTTCCCCGAGGGCCTGTGGGAGGAGGTCGAGGAACACCTCGCGCGCCTGGAGGAGCGGATGGGCCGCCGCCTCGGCGACCCCGAGGACCCGCTCCTCGTCTCGGTCCGTTCCGGCGCGAAGTTCTCGATGCCGGGGATGATGGACACCGTCCTCAACCTCGGCCTGAACGACGCCTCCGTGGAGGGCCTGGCGCGGCAGTCGGGCGGGGACGTCCGGTTCGCCCGCGATGCGTACCGCCGCTTCATCCAGATGTTCGGCAAGATCGTCATGGGCGTGCCCGGCGAGGCCTTCGAGGAGGCGCTGGAGCGCGCCAAGGAGGCCACGTTCCCCGGCGCCCAGGACACCGACCTCGACGCGGAGGACCTGGCGCGGCTGATCGAGGAGTTCCGCCGCATCTACCGCGAGCACGTCGGCGCCGACTTCCCCGCCGATCCGCGGGAGCAGCTCCGTCTCGCGATCGAGGCCGTGTTCAAGAGCTGGAACGGGAAACGGGCCCGCGACTACCGGCGCCAGAACAAGATCAGCGACGACCTCGGCACCGCCGTGAACGTCGTCGCCATGGTCTTCGGCAACCGTGGGGACGACTCCGGCACCGGCGTGGCGTTCACCCGCGATCCCTCGACCGGCGAGAGGGTGCCCTACGGGGACTACCTGCCGAACGCCCAGGGCGAGGACGTCGTGGCCGGGATCCGCAACACGCTCCCTCTGGCCGAGCTCGAGCGCCTCGACCCGACCTCGTACCGGGAGCTGCTCCGGGTGATGGACGTCCTGGAACGGCACTACCGGGACATGTGCGACATCGAGTTCACCATCGAGAAGGGCAAGCTCTGGATCCTCCAGACCCGGGTCGGCAAGCGCACGGCCTTCGCCGAGTGGATCATGGCCTACGACATGCTCGAGGAGGGCCTGATCGACGAGGACACGGCCCTCCTGCGGGTGGACGCGAATCGGCTCGAGGAGCTGTTCAAGCGGCGCGTGCGCGCCGACGGCGCCACCCCCATCGCGAAGGGCCTGAACGCGAGCCCCGCGGCGCCGCCACCGGCCGGGTGGTCTTCACCGCCGACGACGCCGAGGCCTGGGCGGCCCGCGGCGAGCGCGTGATCCTCGTGCGGCGCGAGACCACGCCCGACGACTACCACGGCATGATCGTCTCCCAGGGGATCCTGACGAGCGCCGGCGGTACGAACTCGCACGCCGCCGTCGTGGCGCGCGGCGAGGGGATCCCGGCCGTCTGCGGCGCCGACGCGGTGAAGATCGACCTCGCCTCGCGGAGCTTCAACGCCAACGGCACGGTCGTCCGCGAGGGCGACGTCATCACCATCGATGGGTTCACCGGGGACGTGTACGTGGGCGAGCTGCCGCTCGAGGAGTCGGTGCTGGAGCGGGCGCGCGAGGGCGACGAGGCCGCGCGCGCCGAGAAGATCTGGCGGGCCTTCGAGCGGCTCATGGGCCACGCCGATCGGGTACGGCGTCTGCGGGTCCGGGCCAACGCGGACACCCCCGAGCAGGCGACGAACGCGCGCGAGCGGGGCGCCGAGGGCATCGGCCTCGCCCGCACCGAGCACATGTTCCTCGGGCCGGAGCGCGTGGCGGCCGTCCGGCGCATGATCTTCGCCGAGACCCCCGCCGAGGAGCAGGCCGCCTACGACGAGCTCCTGCCGCTCCAGCGGGAGGACTTCGTCGGCATCTTCCGGGCCATGACCGGCCTGCCGGTGACGGTGCGGCTCCTCGACCCCCCGCTCCACGAGTTCCTCCCGGACCTGGAGGAGCTCGCCGTGGCGGTGGCCGTGGCCGAGGTCCGCGGCGAGGCGGAGGTCGAGGTGCGGGGCGAGCGGATGCCGCTGGAGGAAGCGCGGAGGCTCCTGGCCAAGGTCCGCGAGCTCCACGAGGCCAACCCCATGCTCGGCCTGCGCGGGGTGCGGCTCGGGATCGTGAAGCCGGGGCTGTACGCGATGCAGGTGCGGGCGATCTGCGAGGCGGCGGCGCAGGTCAAGCGCGAGGGGCTGGACCCGAAGGTGGAGATCATGATCCCCCTGGTCGCGACCCGGGCCGAGCTCGAGCAGATGCGCGCCGAGCTGGAGCCCGTCGCCCGCGAGGTCCTCGAGCGGGGAGGGGT
>ML214203.1:0-927 GCA_004366195.1 Actinomycetota bacterium | reverse complement strand
CTCCAGCACCTGGAGTGGGGCACGATGATCGAGGTCCCGCGCGCCGCCGTCACCGCCGGCGAGATCGCCGAGGTCGCCGACTTCTTCTCCTTCGGCACGAACGACCTCACGCAGATGGGGTTCGGCTTCAGCCGGGACGACATCGGCAAGTTCGTCGGGATGTACGAGGAGCGGCGGCTGGTGCCGGCCAACCCCTTCGTCACGATCGACCGGACCGGGATCGGGCGCCTGATGCGGATGGCGGTGGAGGAGGGGCGCGCCGCGAACCCGCGCCTGCACCTCGGCATCTGCGGCGAGCACGGTGGCGACCCGGCGAGCGTGGCCTTCTGCCACGAGATCGGCCTGGACTACGTTTCCTGCTCGCCGTTCCGGATCGAGACCGCGCGCCTCGCGGCCGGCCAGGCGGCCCTCGGGGCGGCGGAGTCCACCACCAAGTAGCTGACGGGATCCCCCGCCGATCCGGTCGATCCCCCTGAGCGGGTGATGCATCCGGGCCGCGAGCTCGGCTAACCTGCGTCGCCTCCCCGCCTCCCCCACGAGACCCAAGGAGGTGGAGATGGGCAGCGTCGCTGACCCCGACCGCGGCCGTCGCCGGCCGCGCCTCCTCCCCCTCACCGCCGTGGCGTGCCTGCTGGCGTCGGTGCCATTCGTCCTGGGATGGCACTGGCAGAAGGCGGGCTGGCGCGACTGGCACTACAACTACCCGGCTACCCCGACCGGGTACACGCAGATCGTGAACCGGTTCGGTCAGCCGCGCAGCGCCGACGCGTCGAAGATCTGGATGGACTGGACGGCGTCGGACGACGGCAAGACCTACCGCATCCGGTTCCACGAGAAGCTGGGTGGGTATCCGACCGAGATGGTTTCGGACAAGGGCGGTCGCTCGACGAACCTCGACAACGATGTGTACGGGCACATCCAGAACGC
>SIRV01000254.1 GCA_004366195.1 Actinomycetota bacterium | reverse complement strand
AGCAGTCGGGCTTCGGCAAGGACATGTCCATGTACGCGCTGGAGGACTTCACCGAGGTCCGCCACATCATGGCCGACATCACCGGCAAGGCGGAGAAGCCATGGCACTCGGCGGTGATGGGGGGCAAGCAGGCCTGAGGACTCGCTCCGAGGGGTTCCGAGGCCGGGGCCGTCAGGCCTCGGCCTCGGCCTCCAGGAGCTCCCTCGCCCGCAGGGCGAGCCAGAACTCCATCCGGTCGAAGCTCGAGGAAAGGTCGCGGCCGGTGAGCTCCTCCACCTTGCGCATCCGGTAGCGCAGCGTGTGGCGGTGCACGTACAGCTCCGCCGCGGCCGTCTCCCACCGCGCGTTGTGCTGCAGGAACGCTCGGAGGCTGGGCACGAGCTCGCCCCCCTGCTCCCGGTCGTACTCGTCCAGGGGCTTCAGCAGGGCGTCGGAGAACGCGCGCAGAGCGTCCGGGTCGGCCATCGAGAGCAGGAGCCGGTACGTGCCGAGGTCGTCGAAGCCGGCGGCCTCCCAGCCCTCCAGCCGGCAGACCTGCAACGCGTAGCGGGCCTCCCGGAGGCTGCGCCCGACCTGCTCGGGCTCGACGGCGCCGCCGGAGCCCAGGCGCACCTCGCCCCCGAGGCGCTCGGCCACCGCCTTGCGCAGCGAGCCCAGGTCCGGCGGGGGCTCGGCCTGCAGCAGCACGTTCACCCCCCGCTCGTTCCGGGAGATCAGGTACGGGCGGCCGGTGCGCGAGAGGTGATCCTCGGCCGCGTACGCGAGCTCCTCCGGCGAGCCGGGCCCCTCGATCGCCGCGACGAGCACGGTCCCGCCGCGGGAGAAACCGAACCGCTGGAGGCCCCGCGCGAGCTCCTGCGGCGGGAGCGTGCCGGCGGCGAGCGCGTCGAAGAAGTCCCCCTGGAGCCGCCGCTCGGCCTCGGCGACGGCCCGGGACTTGGCGAGCTCGATCGCGAACAGCGAGAGGGCGTGTCCGGCCACGATCCGGTCGAACTGCGAGAGCGCCTCCGGCCTGCCCACGGCGAGGAAGGCCTCGATCCGGCCCTGCGCCCCGACCGGCTGGATCCAGACGTGGTGGCCACGGTCGACGAGGGTGAGGCTGAAGCCGGTGCCCTCGGGGCGCGAGGACCGCAGCTCCTCCCAGATGCGCGGCGCACGCTGCTTCGCTGCGGGGGAGGTCGCGGCGAGGGGGATCCCGTGGAGGTCGAGCAGGAGCGCCCACCCCCCCGTCACTTTGGCGAGCGAGCTCGCGATGCCCTCCACCCCACCGCCCTCCATCACCGTGCGGGTGATGACGTGCTCAGCCTCGACGGCGCGCTGGAGCATCTCGTACTGCTCCGCGAGCAGGCGCGTGAACACCGCCTCGGTGATGGCGATGAAGGGCACGGGGTAGGGCACCTCGAACACAGGGAATCCGGCCTGCTCCGCGGCGTTCACGATCGCCCTCGGGACCTTGGCGAAGCCGAAGCCGAGGCCGAACCCGAGGCCGGCCAGGCCCGCCGCGACCAGGCGCTGCACGTAGGCGCGCTGCTTCGCGGCCGTCTCACCGACCCCTCGGCCGGTGGTGAGCAGGAGCTCGCCGCCCTTCAGCCAGGGCGTGGGGTCCTCGAGCTCGCTCAGATGGACCCAGCGCACGCTTCGTCCGACGCCCGCCTCGCCCGCCACCAGCCGGAGCGCGAGGCCGGGGACGTTCAGGATGTCCCGGATGGTGAGTCCCACGGCTGGATTGTACGAGGCGTACAAAGCCGAGGTGGAACCTTGCCGCCGATCGGGGAGGGTGGACGGCCCGTACAAACCCGCTGGTCGTCCTTGGTTGTCATCCATCCTGACAGGGGCGGGCGAGGAGATGGAGACTGCACGTGCTGCAGGTCCGCGACGCCCGCGGGCGGTCGCGTGCGTCGGCGTGCGGAAGGAGGAGACCGTTGGACATCCCGCAGGAGCGCAAGGTCGTCACCGAGATCCCCGGCCCGAGGTCGCGCGAGCTGTTCGAGCGTCGGAAGACGGCCGTCCCGCAGGGCGTGGCCAACCTCCATCCCATCGTGACCGCGCGCGCCTCCGGTGCGATCGTCGAGGACGTCGACGGGAACCGCTACATCGACCTCGCCACCGGCATCTCGGTCCTGAACGTCGGGCACACCGCCCCCGAAGTGGTCAAGGCCGCCCAGGCCCAGCTGGAGCTCGAGACCCACACGTGCTTCCACGTGACGGCCAACGAGCCGTACATCGCGCTGGCCGAGCGCCTGAACGCGCTCGCGCCCGGCGACTTCGCCAAGAAGACGATGTTCGTCAACTCCGGCGCCGAGGCGGTGGAGAACGCGATCAAGATCGCCCGCCACGCCACCAAGCGCCCCGCCGTCGTCACCTTCGACCACGCCTTCCACGGCCGGACGCTCCTCGCGATGAGCCTGACGGCCAAGGTCATGCCGTACAAGCAGGGTTTCGGGCCCTTCGCGCCGGAGATCTACCGCCTGCCCTTCGCGTACCCGTACCGCTGGCCCTCCGGACCCGAGCGGTGCGCCCAGGAGGCCCTGGCCTACGCGAAGGACGAGATGCACAAGCACATCGGCGAGGAGAACATCGCCGCCGTCATCGTGGAGCCCATCCAGGGCGAGGGCGGCTTCATCGTGCCGGCTCCGGGGTTCCTGAAGGGCCTCGCGGAGTTCTGCGCCGAGCACGGCATCGTCTTCATCGCCGACGAGATCCAGTCCGGCATGGGTCGGGCCGGACGCTGGTTCGCCATCGAGGACGAGGGCGTCGTCCCAGACATGGTCACGACGGCCAAGTCCCTCGGGGGCGGCCTGCCGATCAGCGCCGTGACCGGCCGGGCCGAGCTCATGGACTCGGTCCACGTCGGCGGCCTCGGCGGCACCTACGGCGGGAACCCCGTCGCCGCGGCGGCCGCCCTCGCGGTGCTCGACAAGATCGAGCGCGAGGACCTGCTGGCCTCGGCCCGCCGCGTCGGCGAGATCGTCGCCGAGCGCTTCGGCGAGATGCAGGCCAGGCACGCGGTGATCGGCGACGTCCGGGGCCGCGGGGCGATGTGGGCCCTCGAGCTGGTCGCGGACCGGGCCACGAAGGAGCCCCTCGCCGCCGAAACGATGAGCGCGATCTCCCGGGCCGCGCTCGAGCGGGGCGTCATCGTCATCACCGCCGGCACCTACGGCAACGTGATCCGGCTGCTCCCGCCGATCAACATCGACGAGGCGTTGCTCGGGGAGGGTCTCGCCGTCCTCGACGAGGCGATCAGCGCCGTCACCGGCTGACGGGGCGCGGCCGGTCGAGCGCGCCGACGCCAGCTGCTACCGTCGCGGCCGGTGTCAGCGGACAAGGACCGGCGGTCCCTCGTTCGGCGCATCCTCGCCGACCTCTCGCCGCTGCGCGCCTCCCGCGACTTCCGCCTGATCTGGAGCGGGCTCCTCGTCTCGGAGCTCGGCTACCAGTTCACGCTGGTCGCGACCTACGTCCAGGTCACGCGCCTCACCGGCTCGGCGGCGGCGGTCGGCGCGATCGGCTTCTTCGGGTTCGTGGCGCTCGTTGCGGGGAGCCTCCTCGGCGCGAGCTTCCTCGACGCCTTCGACCGCCGGCGGGTCCTGCTCTTGTCCCAGCTCGGGTACATGACGGGCTCGGCCCTGCTCCTCGCCGGCGCCCTCCAGGGGCGCCCACCGGTCGGGCTCGTCTACCTCGCGGTGGCGCTGATCGCGGGGATCTCGGCCATCGAGGGGCCGACGCGCTCGGCGATGACCCCGCGCCTGGTCGGCCCCGAGCTCGTGCCCTCGGCGCTCGCGCTGAACCAGATCGTCTGGAACGGGACGGGGCTCCTCGGACCGGCCCTCGCCGGCGTCGTGATCGCGAAGCTCGGTCTGCCCTGGGCCTACGGGATCGATCTCGCGACCTACGGGGCGATGCTCCTCGCCGCCTGGGCCATCCGACCGATCCCGCTGGAGCCGAGCGAGGGGGCGACGCGCGGCTGGGCCGCCGTGCGGGAGGGGTTCGCGTACCTGCGCGGTCGCCGGGTGCTCGGCTCGACCTTCGTCATCGACATCGTGGCGATGGTCTTCGGGATGCCGCGGGCGCTGTTCCCCATCCTCGCCGTCACGCGGTTCCACGGCGGCGCCGAGGTCACCGGCCTGCTGTTCTCGGCGCCGGCGGTGGGCGCGCTGATCGGGGCCGCCACGACGGGCTGGGTCCGG
Source organism: Actinomycetota bacterium (assembly GCA_004366195.1). Taxonomy (GTDB): domain Bacteria; phylum Actinomycetota; class UBA4738; order UBA4738; family HRBIN12; genus HRBIN12. The sequence continues at coordinate 456 of SIRV01000254.1, read as the reverse complement.
CACGTGCGACGACAGGGCGCCGCGGTGATCTGGGCCGTCGTGCTCTGGGGGGTGGGGATCGCCGCCTTCGGGCTCGTCGGGGGACGGTTGTGGCTGGCCCTCGCGTGCCTGGCGTTCGCCGGCGGCGCGGACGTGATCTCGGCGGTGTTCCGCTCGACGATCCTCCAGCTCACGGTGCCGGATGCGCTCCGCGGGCGCCTGTCGGCGATCCACATCCTCGTCGTGACCGGCGGCCCGAGGCTCGGCGACCTCGAGGCGGGGCTGGTGGCGGCGGCCTTCACGCCGCAGATCTCGGTGGTCTCCGGCGGGGCGCTCTGCGTCCTCGGCGCGGCCCTGCTCGCCTGGCGCGTGCCGGAGCTCCGGCGCTACCGGGCCGGCGAGCCGGCTTGATCCTCAGCGGGCCGCGGCGCAGCGGACGCAGCGGACGGCCCAGGGGATGGCCTCGAGGCGCTCCGG
>SIRV01000253.1 GCA_004366195.1 Actinomycetota bacterium | reverse complement strand
GCGACGGGGTTCGAGGGACAGATCACGATCGTCTCGGCCCCGCGGATGGCCTCGAGGACGCCCGGCGCCGGGCGGGCGGCCTCGGCCCCCGCGTAGCGCACGTGCTTGACCTCGTCCCGGGCGCCGCGCCGGACCCAGTACTCCTGGAAGTGCAGGTCGAGCTCCCGCCCCTCGGCGAGGACCTCGACGCGGGTGGTCACGGGGTCGTCCGACATCGGCAGGATCCGGGCCTCGACGTCGAAGCGCTCGGCCACGCGGGCGGTGATCTCCGAGAGGGGGAGCCCCCCGCGGAGCAGGCGCGTGCGGAACAGGTGGGTGGCGAGGTCGAGGTCGCCGAGGTTGAACCAGGCCGCCTCGGGGTCGAAGCGCCGGAGCTCCTCGGTGGCGCGGAACGTGTCCCCGCGGCGCCCCCACCCGCGCTCGCGGTCGTGGACGTCCCCGAGCCAGTACGTGACCGAGTCCAGGTCCGGCGAGACGTGGAGCCCGTGCATCTCGATGTCGTCGGCGGTGTTCACGACGACGGCGACCTCCGACGGCGGCACGGCGCGGACCAGCCCCCGCAGGAACTTGCCCGCGCCGATGCCGCCGGCGAGCGCGGCGACCCTGGGTCCGGACATCGGGCGCAAGCGTAGTAGTCTCGGCGCCGTATGAGCGACGCGACGAGCGAGGTCGCTTCCGGGCCCACCCCGCACGCCATCCGCCGCGCGCTCGCCCGGGCCGAGTCCGGCAAGGCGCTCTCGGTCGACGAGGTCGAGGCGCTTCTCGCCGCCCGGGGGGACGACCTCGAGCGCCTGATGGCCGTCGCGCGGCGTCTGCGAGCCCTCGGCCGTGGGCGGACCGTCACCTACTCGCGGAAGGTCTTCGTCCCGCTCACCATGCTGTGCCGGGACCACTGCCACTACTGCACGTTCGCCAAGCCCCCGGCGCGCCTGGAGGCCCCCTACCTCACGCCGGAGCAGGTCCTCGCCATCGCCGAGGCTGGACGGCGGCTGGGGTGCAAGGAGGCGCTGTTCACCCTGGGCGACCGTCCCGAGGACCGGTACCCGGCGGCCCGCGCGTGGCTCGAGGAGCGCGGGTACGCCTCGACCCTGGAGTACGTGCGGGCGACGGCGATCCTGGTGATCGAGGAGACGGGGCTGCTGCCTCACCTGAACCCGGGGGTCATGAGCTACGAGGACCTCGCTCGCCTCAAGCACGTCTCGGCCTCGATGGGCCTCATGCTCGAGACCTCCTCGACGCGCCTGTCGGAGCGGGGCGGGCCGCACTTCGGCTCGCCCGACAAGCACCCGGCGGTCCGGCTGCGCACGATCGAGGACGCCGGACGTCTGGCGATCCCCTTCACGACGGGGATCCTCGTGGGGATCGGCGAGACGCTCCGGGAGCGCGCCGAGTCGCTCCTTTCGATCCGCGAGCTCCACCGCCGGTACCGCCACGTCCAGGAGGTCATCGTCCAGAACTTCCGAGCCAAGCCGGGGACGGCGATGGCGCGGGCGCCGGAGCCGGAGGAGGAGGAGTTCCTCGCCGCGGTGGCGACGGCGCGGGTGGTCTTCGGTCCGGCGATGCACGTGCAGGCGCCCCCGAACCTGTCCGACCCGGCGATGCAGCGGCGGCTGCTGGACGCCGGCATCGACGACTGGGGCGGGGTCTCGCCCCTCACGCCGGACCACGTGAACCCGGAGCGGCCGTGGCCGGCGATCGAGGCGCTCGCGGAGCGGACGGCCGAGGCCGGCCTCGCGCTCCGGGAGCGCCTCGCGATCTATCCCGAGTTCGCGCTCCGGCCCGACCCGTACCTCGCGGGGAAGATGCGGGCGCCCGTCGCCGCCCTCATGGGCCCCGACGGCCTCGCGGATGCCGACCGCATCCCGAGCGGGATCGCCTGGCAGGACCCGGAGGTCCACTGGAAGCCGCGGACGACGGATCTCGCCTTCGCCAAGGGGGCCGCGGCGGGCCTCCGAGCCGGGGGTCGAGCGCTCGCGCGGGGGGTCGGCCGTGCCGGCGGCGCCCGTGCGCCCGGAGCCGGAGTGCCGGGCGGCCCAGCCGCTCGCGGAGCGCCACCGCCCGATCTCCGATCCGCAGGCCCTCGCGCTGTTCCGGGCGGAAGGCGCGGCGCTCGAGGCGCTGTGCTCGGTGGCCGACGGCCTCCGCGCCGAGGCGGTGGGGGAGGAGATCACCTACGTCGTCAACCGCAACATCAACTTCACGAACGTGTGTTACGTCGGCTGCCGCTTCTGCGCTTTCGCCCAGCGGGAGGTGGACCCCGAGTCCTACACCCTCACCCTGGAGGAGGTCGCCGAGCGCGTCAGGGAAGCGGCGGCCTACGGCGCCACCGAGGTCTGCATGCAGGGCGGCATCCACCCGGACCTCCCCGGCGAGCACTACCTCCGGCTGCTCGACGTGGTGAAGGCGGCGGCGCCCGACATCCACATCCACGCCTTCAGCCCCATGGAGATCCTCAACGGCGCCACGAAGATGGGGATCTCCTTCCGGGAGTTCCTCGCCGAGTGCCGGGCCCACGGCCTGGGGACGATCCCCGGGACGGCGGCGGAGATCCTCGACGACGACGTGCGATGGCTGCTCACGAAGGGCAAGCTGCCGGCCGACACCTGGGAGGAGATCGTCCGAACGGCGCACGAGCTCGGGATCCGCTCCTCGGCGACGATCATGTTCGGCCACGTCGACGCCCCGCCCCACTGGGTGGCGCACATCCGCCGGATCGCGCGGATCCAGGCCGACACCGGGGGCTTCACGGAGTTCGTCCCGCTCTCCTTCGTCCACCAGAACGCCCCGATCTACCTCGCCGGGCGAGCCCGGCCCGGGGCCACCTTCGAGGAGAGCCGGCGGATGCACGCGGTCGCCAGGATCCTCCTCGACGGCCTGATCGACCACGTCCAGGTCTCCTGGGTGAAGCTCGGCATGGAGGCGAGCGCGGTGATCCTGCGGGGCGGTGCCGACGATCTCGGCGGCACGCTGATGGAGGAGACGATCAGCCGGATGGCGGGCGCGGAGTGGGGGATCCGCAAGGAGCCGTGGGAGCTGGAGGCCGCGATCCGCGCGATCGGTCGGGTACCGGTTGAGCGCACCACCACGTACGGACGCGTGCGGCGCAACGCATCCGGGGAGATCGTGGAGATCGCGGAACGCACCCCGCGCGTCCGAGCCACGGGCTGAGCCCACCCGTAGACGGTCAAGCTGATAGACCGATGTGGTCAAGCTACTGAACCACGTAACTCACCCCCGGAAACACTTGTCAGCCGCGCTCCGCATGGTCACGATTCACGCGGGGACGCATGTGGAGGGCACCGGGATCTTCGGATCCCCTCTTGTCAACAGGGGGGTGGTTCCCTCAGAATCACAGGGATGTGATCCTGGGGGGAGGAGGCGGTGCATCACTACATCCCGTGGCAGGAACGGGCGAGATGCCGGGAGCACGACCCCGAGATCTTCTTCCCCGAGAAGGGAGGGTCCTCGCGCGAGGCGAAGCGGATCTGCGCGGACTGCCCCGTTCGCATCGAGTGCCTCAACTACGCGCTCCGGCGCGACGAGCGCTACGGGGTGTGGGGTGGGATGAGCGAGCGGGAACGGCGACGCCTGAAGCGCATGGCGTCCTGAGAGGGAAGGAAAGGGGGTGACCGATGTCTCCCGCGAAGAAGACGGCGGCCAAGAAGAAGACGACCGCCAAGAAGACCGCGGCGAAGAAGACGGCGGCCAAGAAGCCCGCGGCGAAGAAGACCGCGGCCAAGAAGAAGACGACCGCCAAGAAGACCGCGGTGAAGAAGACGGCGGCCAAGAAGACGGCGGCGAAGAAGAAGACGACCGCCAAGAAGGCCGCCGCGCGCAAGCCGGCCGCGAAGAAGACGGCGGCGAAGAAGCGGACCGCCGCGCGCAAGCCGGCGAGCCGCAAGCGCACGACCGCGAAGAAGCGGTAGCTCGACCGTGGGGGAAGGGGGGCGCGCTGGCGCGTCCCCCTTCCGTTCCCGGCATCAGGGCGCGTGCTAGGCTGCGCGCCGCGCGCAGGCGCAGCCCATGGTCACCAGGACGACGGATCGCCCCGCAACCGACGACGACGCGCTCCGCACGCCGGCGGTGCTGGCCGTGCTGGTGGTGCGGAACGGGGCCCGTTGGCTCCGCGAGTGTCTCCGGTCGCTGGCGGCCCAGCGGTACCCGCGCCTCGGGGTCGTCGCCGTCGACAGCGCCTCCACGGACGGTTCGGCCGAGCTCCTGGTCCAGGCCCTCGGCGAACGACGCGTCCTGCGCCTGGAGGAGGACCTCGGTGTCGCAGGGGCGCTCCGAGCCGCGACCGAGCTCCCGGCCGTCAAGGCCGCCGACTACCTCCTGATCCTCCACGACGACACCGCCCTTGGCCCGGACGCCGTGGCCCGCATGGTCGAGGCGGCCCGGGGGATCGGAGGTCTCGAGAGCGTCGGCGTCGTCGCACCCAAGGTGGTGGATTGGGACGACCCGCGGGTGCTCCGCGAGGTCGGCCGCTCGGTCGATCTGTTCGGGCACCCCTACGACCCGCTGCAGGAGGGGGAGCGCGACCAGGGACAGTACGACCGCGTGCTCGAGGTCCTGTACGTCTCCTCCTGCGCGATGCTGGTCTCGAGCGAGGCGTGGGCCCGGGCCGGCCCCTTCGACGAGCGCCTCGACGGGTCCCACGACGACCTCGACTTCTGCTGGCGCGCCCGCGTGGCTGGGTTCCGCGTGGTCATGACGCCGGTCGCCGTCGCCCGCCACGCCGACGCCTCCCGCCGCGGGGAGCGGACGTCGGCCCGTCGGCCGCGCAGCCCTCGGTACCTCGCCGAGCGCGCGGGCCTGGCGTCGATGCTGAAGGCCTACCGGCTCGTGACGTTGGCGTGGGTGCTGCCGCTCTACGCGGCGATCGGGCTCCTCCGACTCGCGCTGCTCGCGCTCACCCGACGGTTCGAGGACGCCCTCGACCTCCTCGCCGCCTGGGGCTGGAACCTCGCGCACCTGCCCGGAACCCTGCGGCGACGGATCCGCGTCCAGTCGGCCCGTCGGGTCCGCGACCGGGAGGTGCGCCGGTTCATGGCCTCGCTGATCCATGCGCCCCGCTGGTTCGAGCGCGCCGAGGAGATCCTGGAGGAACAGCTCGAGGCGACCGAGGAGGAGGCGCCCGGGCTTCGGCGGCGGGCCGCGTCGTTCGCCGCGGCCCACCCCGTCCTCGTCGCGGCGGCCTTCGGGCTCGCCGTCGGGGCGTTCGCCGTCCGTCACCTCCTCGGGCCCGGCCCGCTCCAGGGTGGCGCGTTGGCCGCCTTCCCGGAGGGCCCCGGCGCGTTCTGGCGCGAGCTGCTCTCGCCGACGCGGACGACGGTGCTCGGGGGCGACCAGCCGGCGAGCCCGATCCTCGCGCCGCTCGCGGCTCTGGCCTGGGCCCTCCTCGGTGAGGGCGCCCTCGCCCAGAGGGCGCTCCTCGCGACCCTGCCGCCGATCGCCGGCGTGACGATGTACCGGGCGCTCGCCCGTCGGCTGGGGCGCCCCGCTCCCGCGGCGATCGCCGCCACGGCGTACGGGCTCTCGTCGGTCCTCCTGTGGGCGTTCTCGGAGGGGAGGCTCGCCACCCTCGCCCTCCTCGCAGCGCTGCCGGTGGTCCTGGAGCGGGTCGAGTCGGTCTTCTCGGCGCGGGGCCCCGACCGAGCGAGCCGCACGGTGGTCGGTCTCGGGGTGGCCGTCGCCCTGCCCGCGCTCCTCGAGCCGGGCACCGTCCTGGCGGTGGTGCCGATCGTGGCCGTCGGGGTACTCGCGGGACGGCGCCGGGTCCGCGGGCTCGCGCTGTCGCTCCTCGGCCTGACGGCGGCCGCGGCCCTCTCCTGGCCCCTCGCGTCGGAGGTCCTCCGCGACCCGGCCGCCTCCCTGGGATCGTACGTGGGGACGACCGATCCCTGGAGGGTCCTGCGTCTCGCGCCCGGCGGAGGCCCGGGGACCTGGCTCGTCGCCTCGTTCCTGCCGGTGGCGGCGCTCGCATCCTTCGCGGTCGTGGGCGGGGAGCATCGAGGTCCAGCATGGCGGGCGATGCTGCTCGCGCTGGCCGGGGTCGGGCTGGGGTGGGCCTCGGCCACGCGATGGCTGCCACCGGCCCTCGCCAACCAGCCCGCCTACCTGGGCCTTGCCGCGGCGGCCGAGGCCGTGCTCCTCGGGCGCGGGCTCGCCACGCTGGCGGCGCGGCTGGGGCGCGAGGCGTTCGGGATCCGCCAGCTCGTGGCCCTCGGCCTGGCGGTCGTGCTCGCGCTGGGGTTCGCCGGCCAGTTCCTCGCCGTGGCCGTGGGAGGGTGGGCGGTGGGCCGCGACGGTCTCCCCCCGGCCTGGCCCCTCATCCAGGACGCCACGGGTGAGTTCCGGATCCTGTGGATCGGCGGCCCCGAGCCGGGCCGGTTCCCCGCCCCGGGCGGGGACCCCATCGGCGTGCTGGAGGCTGGTCCGGCGTCGGTCCGCTACGGGCTCACCGACCGGGACGGGGCGAGCGCCCTGGACCTCGGCCGCCCACGGACCGGCCCCGGGTACCGCTTCCTCGCGAGCGTGCTCGAGGAGATCGTGGCGGGCTCCACCCGGCACGGGGGCGCGCTGCTCAGCCCCCTCGCGGTGCGCTTCGTGGTGGCGGCCGAGGGCGACGTGCCACCCGCGGTCCTCGCGCGCCTGGACGAGCAGATGGACCTGTACCGGATCCCCGCCGGCGGGCTCGTGATCTACCGGAACCCGCGGGCGCTGCCGATCGCCTCCGTCGTGCCGGCGGAGGCGTTCGCGGCGGCCTCCGCCGGATCGGACCTCAGCGCGGTGACGGCGCTGCCCGCGCTGCATCCGTCGCCGCTGCGGTGGGCGGCGGACCGGTACCGGGGCGAGAGCGAGGGAGGGACGCTCTACCTCTCGCGCCAGCTCGATCCGGGGTGGCGGATCCGCGCCGGCGCATCGCCCCGGCCGCCCGAGCGGGCGTTCGGGTGGGCGGTCCGGGCCCAGGTGGATGCGGGTCCCGTCGAGGTCGATCACCTCCCCTCGCGGCGTCGGGCGATCGAGCTCGGCCTGGTCGGGGCGCTGTGGCTCGTCGCGCTGTGGATCACCCGGAGGCCGGCGGAGCGATGAGGGATCGCGGCCAGGTCCTCGCGGCGCTGGTGCTGCTGGCGGTCGTGCTGGCGGCGGCGGCGCGGGTGGAGAGCTCGGTCGGGGAGCGTCCGCTCGGGGCCGCCGCTCCGCCGGATGCGCCCTCCGGGGCGTGGTTGTGCCCGCACGGGGGCGGTGAGGCCTGGGACGTGCGGATCTTGCTCGCCAACCCCGGGACCGAGCCGGTCCTGGCGCGGATCCGTTCGATGGGCTCGGGCAGGCCGGCCGCGCCGGAGGAGCGCATGGTGCCGCCGGGATCCACGGTCCGGGTCTCGGTGCCCGGGGAGGGCCGCGAGGCCTCCACCCTCGTCGAGTACTTCGGCGGGTTCGTGGCCGCCGGCTTCGTGGAGCTCGCCGGCGAGGACGCGAACGGTGTGGCCGCCGAGCCCTGCCTCGCGGAGGCCGGAACCCGCTGGCTCCTCCCGGACGGCTCCGGGCTCCGCGGGTTCGACGACGTCGTCGTGGTCATGAACCCGATGCCGGCGCCGGCCGTGGTCTCGCTCACGGTGTTCTCGGAGGGGCGGGACCCGGTGCGGACGGAAGCCTGGACGAACGTGACGATCCGGCCGTACCACGCCCGGGCCTTCCGCCTCGACCAGGTGGCTCTGGGAGAGACCACGGCCGCGACCCTCGTCGAGGCGGAGCTCGGTCGGGTGGCGGCGGCGACGCTCGGCGTGTCCTCCGAGGGCGGGATCCGCTCGGCGGTGGGCGTGCCCGGAGGGGCACCGTCCCAGATCCTCCCCGGGGTCGGCGACGCGGGCCGCGCCGACCTCGCCGTGGTCGCCACGGCTGCCGAGGAGCGGGTCAGCCTCGACGGGGAGCTCCTCGCCGCCGAGGGTCGACAGACGCTCCCGGCCCTCGCCGAGGCGGCGCCGCGTCCGGCCTCGGCGACGACCGTGACGCTCACCACCACGGGTCCCGCGACGATCCTCGCCCGCGCCGAGGGCTCCGGCGTGGCGTTCGCCCGGCGGACCTTCGGGATCGTCGGCGATCAGGGCTCGACGAGCGGAGCCGTCGAGGCGGCGCCGGCCTGGATCCTCCCGCCCATCACGGTCGGGGCGCCGGCCCATCCGCAGATCGCGCTGGCGAACCCGGGTGCCAGCCCCGTCACCGTCACCCTGCGCGCCCTGCCGATGGGGGAGGGGGAGGCGCCCTCACCGGTGACGATCCGGGTTCCGGCCGGCGCGACGGTCCTCGCGCCGAAGGGGTTCGTGACCGGGGTCGCGGACGCCGGCGTGCTCGCCGTGGCCGAGGATGGAACGTTCGTGCCGGTCTCCGCGTCCTACGCCCTGGGGCGCGAGGGCTGGGCGACCTACGCGGTCGCCGTCGGCGTTCCCGTGCCCGAGCGATGGCTCCCGGTATGATGTCCGACCGAGCAACGGGAGGGGACGGAGGAGCGGGATGGCGGTCGGCAAGCACCAACGACGCTCGCGCCGCGGGCTGAAGGCCGCGCTCGTCGTCCTCGGCGCGCTCGTCCTCGCGGGCGGGGGCAGCGCGTACGCCGCGTACCGCTACGACGCCTCGGCGGCGGTGCGGATCCTGCCCGGGGTGCGCATCGCCGGCCTCGACGTCTCCGGGATGACCCGCGAGGAGGCGATCCGCGAGGTCACCGCGCTCGCGAGCCGCACCCTTGACGCGCCCCTCTCGGTGCGCGCCGGCGATCACACCTGGACGGTGACCCCAGCCGCGATCGGCATGACGGCCGAGGTGGGGGCCGCCGTCGACGAGGCCTTCGCGCTCGCCGAGCGGATGCCGTTCGTCTCCCGCGTCTACCACCGGCTCGCCGACCGACCGGTGGGGGCCTCCATCGAGCTCGGGTTCCGCATCGACGAGGGCGCGATCCGGGACTTCGTCGAGCGGGCCCGGGACGAGGTGGCGGTGCCGGCGGTGAACGCCCGCATCGCCCTCGTGGAGGGCGAGCTCGTGACGCGGCGGGCGCGGCCCGGGGTGACGCTCGGGGTGCGGGCGGCGGTCGCCCGGATCCGAGCCGCCCTGGAGGAGCGCGCGAGCTCCGTCGCCATCCCGCTCCGCACGGTGGAGCCCGAGGTCACCCCCACCGAGCTCGGCAAGACGATCGTGGTGGACCTCTCGGAGAACGTCCTCCGGCTCTACGATGGGCTGAGGATCATCAAGGAGTACCCGGTGGCGACCGCCGCGCCCGGCTACGTGACGCCGGTCGGGACCTGGCGCGTGATCGACAAGAAGGAGAACCCGACCTGGTACAACCCGGCCCTGGACTCCTGGGGGGCGGACCTGCCGCCGGTCATCGCGCCCGGCCCCGACAACCCGCTCGGGACGCGGGCGCTGTACCTGAACGCGCCGGGGATCAGGATCCACGGCACGTCGAACGCGGCCTCCATCGGCACCTACGCCTCGCACGGCTGCATCCGCATGTACATCTCCGACTCCGAGGAGCTGTACCCGCTGGTGCCGATCGGGACCCGGGTCATCATCAAGCCCTGAGTCGTCCCCCCGACGGGGGAGACCGCCCCGGTCTTCCGTCGTCCCCACCCGGCCCGATGCGGATGCGACGGGGGATGCGTGCGGGCGGGGGCGGGCCAGGCCGGTACCACCCCGCGGGACCTCGGGAAATGAGGTCGGCGTGCTATGGGCGAGCGACCGCTCCCCGGTCGAGGATACGGGCATGAACGAGAAGCTCGCCGGCACCTGCCCCGTCTGCCAGCAGGGCGACCTCATCAGCATCTCGATGAGCGTGAGCGGCAGCGAGCTGACCTTCACCACGTGCCACCTCTGCGAGGCGAAGTGGTGGTACCGGGACGGGGAGCCCGTGCCGCTCCAGAGCGTCATCGGGTCCGTCCTGTCGCGGAAGGCCTGATCGCGGCGTCGGGTAGGATGCGGTGGCCGTGTCACCGCATCCGGACCTCGACCGCATCTTCAAGGCGTACGACGTCCGCGGCACCGTTCCCGACGAGCTGAACGAGGACGTCGCGAGGCGGATCGGCGCCGCCTTCGCCCACTTCGCCAGGGCCCGGGAGATCGCCGTCGGGCGGGACTGTCGGCTGTCCTCGCCGGCCCTCGCGGCGGCCCTCGCCGAGGGCATCACCTCGCGGGGCGTCGACGGGGTCGATCTCGGCCTCGCCGCCACCGACCTCCTGTACTTCGCGTCCGGCTCGCTCGACGTGCCGGGGGTGATGATCACCGCGAGCCACAACCCGCCCCAGTACAACGGCCTCAAGTTCTGCCTCGCGGGAGCGCGACCGGTCGGGCAGGACACGGGGCTCGCGGACATCCGCGCCCTCGCGGAGGCCGACGCCTACCCGCCGGCCGAGCGGACGGGCGAGGTCCGGCCCCGCGATCTGCTCGACGCCTACGCCGACCACGTCCTCTCCTTCGTGGACCCCGGCGCGTTCCGTCCGCTCACCGTGGTCGTGGACACGGCCAACGGGATGGGCGGCCTGGTCGTCCCCCGCGTGTTCGAGCGGCTGCCGGTGGAGCTCGTGCACCTGTACCCCGAGCTCGACGGCACGTTCCCGAACCACCCGGCCGACCCGATCGACCCCCGGAACCAGGAGGACCTCAAGCGCGAGGTGCTCGCGCGGGGGGCGGACGTCGGGCTCGCCTTCGACGGGGACGCCGACCGGGTGTTCGTCGTCGACGAGCGGGCGCAGGGTGTGAGCGGCTCGGAGGTCACGGCCCTCGTCGCCATCGCCATGCTCGAGCGCCATCCCGGGGCGAAGATCGTCCACAACCTCATCTGCTCCTGGGCGGTGCCCGAGGTGATCCGCGAGCACGGCGGGGTTCCGGTGCGCACCCGGGTCGGCCACTCGTTCATCAAGCAGGTGATGGCCGAGACCGACGCGGTCTTCGGCGGCGAGCACTCCGGCCACTACTACTTCCGCGACAACTACCGGGCGGACTCCGGCCTCATCGCCGCCGTCGTCGTCCTCGAGGTGCTCTCGAAGGCGGGACGGCCGCTCTCCGAGGTGCTGGCGCCGCTACGCCGGTACCACGCCTCGGGGGAGATCAACACCGAGGTCGCGGACCAGGCGGCCACGATCGAGGCCGTCGCGGCGGCCTTCGCCGACGGACGCCAGGACCGGCTGGACGGGCTCACCGTGGAGTACGACGACTGGTGGTTCAACGTCCGCCCCTCCAACACCGAGCCGCTCCTTCGGCTCAACGTGGAGGCGCGGACGCCGGAGCTGCTCGAGGAGAAGACCGCCGCGGTCCTGGCCGTGATCCGAGGAGGGGGGTCATCGTGAGCCTGGATCCCGAGCTGCTGCAGATCCTCGTCTGCCCCAACGACCGGGGCGAGGTCGAGTACCGGGAGGACGAGCGGGTGATCGTGTGCCGCAGCTGCGGCTACCGCTACCCGGTGCGGGATGGCATCCCCGTCATGCTCATCGACGAGGCGGAGAAGCCGACCGGCCGGAGGAAGCGGTGATCGACCTCGACGACGAGCGCGAGCTCCGCGCGGGGGACCCCGGCGGCATGCTGGAGGCCGTCGCCTCGCTGCCGCGGCAGATCCGTGAGGGCTACGAGCTCGGCCTCGGCGCCCCCGATCTGCCGGCCGTGGAGGACGTCGCCGCGGTGGCCGTC
>SIRV01000252.1 GCA_004366195.1 Actinomycetota bacterium | reverse complement strand
CAGTGCGCACCTCCTCGATCCCACCCTCGGTGTAGGGGTTCGTCCCGGACGACCCGAGGATCGTCCCGCCCCGGTGCAGGATCCCCTGGACGGCCGCGTGGTCGAGCTCGCGCTCGCGTCCCTCGACCATCCCCCGCCAGCCGTCCTCGAACCCCACCACCGTCCAGCCGTGCCGACCCGTCGCCGTCCGGGCGACGGCGCGGATCGCCGCGTTCAGGCCGGGGCAGTCGCCCCCGCCCGTGAGGATGCCGATGCGCTGCACGTCCGCTCCCGTCGGCTCAAGGGTGGTGCTCGGAGGGTCGAGTCGATTCTAGGCATGCGCGCGCGTTCCCTCCTCGGGGCGGTCCTCGCCCTCGCCCTCGTCGGCCTCGCCCTCAGCGCGCAGGTGACACCGGCCCGGGCCACGAGCGGCGCGCCCGGCGGCCTCGAGGGCCTGCGGCACCGGATCGAGCTGCTCCTCGAGCGGCATGCGGCCCTCGAGCGTCGGGTCGGTCGAGCCGCCGTCGCGTTCGTGCAGGCCGCTCGGGCGGCGGAGGCCGCCGAGGCCGAGCTCGCCGCCGCCGAGCAGCGCCTCGACGCCGAGGTTCGCGCCGCCTACCAGCTGGGCCCGGCGACCGCGCTCGCCGCGCTCCTCGGGGCCCCCACCCTCGCCGACATCGGCGCCGTCGCCGAGTACACGGCGCGCACGATCGGCCTCGACGCCCGGGCCCTCGAGCAGCTCGAGCGGGCGAGGGCGAGGGCCGTCGCGACCCGCGACCGTGCTGAGCGGCGCCTGGCGGCGATGCGACCGGCGCTCGGGCGCCTGCGCCGGAGCCGCGCCGGGCGCCGTGGCGAGCTGGAGGCGGCCGAGGCCGCCGCCGAGCGCGCCCGAGCCGAGGCCGCGTGGCTCGCCGAGCAGCGCGTCGCGGTCGCCCTCGCCGAGGCCCGGGCGGAGAGCTGGGAGGACCTCCGGACCCTCACCTGGGGCGAGGACCAGGGCCCGTACCTCGCGCTCCTCGGCCCGAGCGGCGGCAGGACCTGCGAGACCCCGCCCGGCCTCGTGTCCACCGGCGAGACCTTCAGCGGGTACGCGTCCTGGTACGGGTGGGAGTTCGGCGGGCAGCCGACGGCGATGGGCGCGATCTTCGACCCCACGCTGTTCACCGCGGCGAACCGGTGGCTGCCGATGGGCACGTTCCTGCGCGTGCGCCACGGCGACCGCTGCGCCATCGTGCTGGTGAACGATCGCGGCCCCTACGGGCGCCCCGAGCGGGTGATCGACCTCTCCAAGGCGGCCGCCGAGTACCTCGGGGTCGGGGTGTCCTGGGTGGAGGCAGAGGTCCTCGTCGTCGCCCCGCCCGGCGGGTAGCATGGGGTCATGCTCGCGGCCTGGGGCTTCCTGGAGTGGTTCTTCGCCGGCGTGCTGGCCGTGCTGATCGGCGTGGTCGGCGCCTTCACCCTCTACGTCCTCGCCACGCTCTTCATCAACCCGGCCCGCCGGGCGCACCGCTGAGCGCGTGAGCGAGCGCGTCCTCGCCGGGGCCGAGCCCTTCGGCGCCGACGGCGGGCCGGACGGCGTCCTGCTCCTGCACGGCTTCACCGGCTCGCCGGCGTCCCTCCGCCCGTTCGCCACCCACTACGCGGGGCTCGGCCTGTCCGTCCGCCTGCCGCGGCTGCCCGGCCACGGGACCTCCCCCGCCGATCTCGCGCGGCGGACCTGGCCCGAGTGGGCGGCGGAGGTCGAGCGCGCCCACGACGAGCTCCGAGCCCGCTGCGACCGCGTCGTCGTGCTCGGCCAGTCCTTCGGCGCGGCGCTCGCCGTGCACCTGGCCGCCGAGCGGCCCGCCGACGTCCACGGGCTCGCGCTCCTCAGCCCGTACCTGTACGATGCGCGCCTCCTCGCGCTCCCGGTCCTCCGCCACGTGCGCCGGGCGGCCCGCGGGGTGGGCGACGACATCGCTCGACCGGGGGTGAGCGAGCTCGCCTACCACGAGATCCCGGTCCCGGCCCTCGTGCAGCTCGCCGCGTTCCTCCGGATCGCCCGCGCCGACCTCCCGCGGGTCCGCGCCCCCGCCCTCGTCTTCCGGCCCGGCGCCGACCACGTGATCCCCCGGTCGAACCCCGAGCGGGTCTTCCGGGCCCTCGGCTCGGCGCGGAAGGAGCTCGTGGACTGCCCGCGCTCCTACCACGTGATCAGCCTCGACCACGACGCGGAGATGGTCCGCGAGCGTGTGCTCGAGCTGTTCAGCCCTCCGCCGGACGAGCGCCCAGCTCCCGATCGAGGATGAACCGGGCCGCGGCGTCGTCCCCGATCGCTCGGAGCGCCGCCACCACGTCGGCCACCTGCTTCTCCTCCTCGACCTGCTCGGTCACGAACCACTGCAGGAACGCCGCGGCGGCGTGATCGCCGTGCTCCGCGGCGAGCGCCATGAGCCGGTCGATGGCGGCCGTCACCTGCCGCTCCTGGTCCAGGGCCTGCTCGAAGGCCCCGAGGAGCGAATCGAACCCGGCGGGGGGCGCCGGGATCTCGCCGAGGCGCACGCGGCCGCCGCGGCCGACCACGTGGTCGAAGAACCGCATCGCGTGTCCCCGCTCCTCGTCGGCCTGCACGCGGAACCAGCGCGCCGCGCCGGGGTAGCCCTCCGCCTCGCAGAAGGCCGACATCGCGAGGTACAGATGGCTGGAGTACAGCTCCGCGCCGAGCTGCTCGTTCAGGGCCCGCTCCATCTCCGGCTTCAGCATCGCTCCCTCCTCGCCACGCGTTCCGCTCCCGAGCCTACCGGCACGGCCCGAGATCCACGACGAGCGGCAGGTGGTCGCTGGCGCGCCGGGACGGCTCGTCACACGCCACGCGGACCCCCTCCACGACCAGACCGTCCGAGACGAAGAGGTAGTCGATCCGCGCCCGTGGCGAGGTCGCGGGGAACGTCGCCCCGTCCCCCTCGCCGGCGATCGCCCACGCGTCGCCGAACCGCTCGCGGAGGAGCCGCACCGCGCGCCCGTCGGGGAGCTCGTTCAGGTCGCCGCCGACCACGGCGGGATCGGGGAGCTCGAGCGCCAGCACCTCGCGGGCGGCGTGCAGCCGCTCGAGCGGGTGGAGGCCGAGGTGGAGGCAGCAGACCCACAGCCGCCCCGCAGGCCCCTCGACCAGCGCGACCAGCGCCCCCCGTGGGTTCAGCCGACGGCGCACGTCGGCGAACCGGTGCAGGCGGTGCCGGACGATGCGCCAGGGGGGCCGGACGAGCACCGCGTTGCGGATCCGGCGCCGCAGGGGCGAGAGGGGATCGCGCGCCACCGCCATCCCGAGCTCGCGCGCGAGCGCCCGCAGGCGCCGCCGGGGACCCGTCTCGTTCAGCAGGACGAGGTCCGGCCGGTGCCGCTCGATCGCCGCGGCGACCGCCCCGACCCCTGCGCGGAGCTGGTGGACGTTGTAGACGAGGACCCGGGTCATCCCGGCACGATGCTCGTACCGCTCCGCCCCTCGAGGACCCCCAGCGCGTCCTCGAGGTCGCCGATGACCGCGCGGGCCCCGCCCCCCTCGACGAAGCGCGCCGCCGCCTCCACCTTCGGCCCCATCGAGCCCGGCGGGAACTCCCCCGCGGCGAGCATCGCCCGGGCCTCCGACGCCGTCATCCGCTCGATGGGCTCCGCCCGTTCCGTGCCGAATCCCCGCACGACCGCGGGCACGTCGGTGAGGATCAGCAGGACCTGCGCCCCCACGTCGCGGGCGAGGATGGCGGCCGCGAGGTCCTTGTCGATCACGCCCTCGGCCGGCACGAGCCGCGGCCCCACGTCGAGGACCGGCACGCCCCCGCCCCCCGCGCCGATCACGATCACGCCGTCGGCCACGAGCTGCCGGATCACCGATGCCTCGACGATCGAGTACGGGTCCGGGGAGGGGACGACCCGGCGCCACCCGCCGTGGGGGTCGGGCTTCATGACCCAGCCCCGCTCCTCGGCCAGGCGCTTCGCCTCCTCCTCCTCGTAGTAGGGCCCGACCGGCTTGGTCGGCTCGCGGAAGGCGGGGTCGTCCGGCCGCACCCGGGTGAGGGTGAGGACCGTGGCGACCGGACGTTCCATCCCCCGCTCGAAGAACACGTCGCCGATCGTCACCTGGAGCAGGTACCCGATCTGTCCCTGGCTCTCCGCGCCGCAGACGTCGAGGGGCATCGGCGCGGCCCACCCGCGCGCCGCCTCCTGTTGGAGGAGGATGCGCCCGACCTGCGGTCCGTTGCCGTGGGTGACGACCACCTCCCACCCCGCCTGGGCGATGTCGGCGACGCGCTCGGCCGCGGCCCGGGCCGAGGCGAACATGTTCTCGTACGTGTCCTCCTGGCCCCGGCGCAGCAGGGCGTTCCCGCCGAGGGCGACGACCACGCGCTCCACGGGATCACCCCAGCACGGGCGCGAGGACGTCGGCGAGGCTCGGGGACCCCGGGAGCACCTCGAGCTCGTACCGGACCCGGACGGCCGGCTTGCGGATCCGGATCACCCGACGAAGGTCGATGGGCGTCCCGACCACGACGACGTCGGCGTCGACCGCGTCGATGATCTTCTCCATCTCCTCGAGCTGGACGTCGGCGTACCCCATGGCCGGGAGGACCGGCCCCACGTCGTACCGCCGGAAGGTCTCGTCGATCGTGCCGATCGCCCAGGGGCGCGGGTCCACGATCTCCGACGCGCCGTGGGTCCGGGCGGCGACGACCCCCGCGCCGAACTTCATCTCGCCGTGCGTGAGGGTCGGCCCGTCCTCGACCACCAGCACCCGCTTGCCCCGGATCACGTCCGGGTCGTCCACCGTCACCCGGCTGTTGGCCTTGACGACCGTCGCGCCGGGGTTCAGCTCGTGGATCGTCTGCAGGAGCGCGTTCACCTGCTCGATGGAGGCGGAGTCCATCTTGTTGATCACGACGACGTCGGCCATCCGCAGGTTCGCCTCCCCGGGGTGGTACCGGGTCTCGTGCCCGGCGCGCAGCGGGTCGGCGACGACGATGTGGACGGTGGGCCGGTAGAAGGGCAGGTCGTTGTTGCCGCCGTCCCAGATCAAGACGTCGCACTCGGCCTGCGCCCGCTCCAGGATCTCGCCGTAGTCCACCCCGGCGTAGATCACCGTGCCGCTCGTGATGTGGGGCTCGTACTCCTCGCGCTCCTCGATCGTCGTGTGGTAGCGGTCGAGGTCCTCGAGGGTCGCGAACCGCTGGACGCGCTGCGCCTCCAGGTCCCCGTAGGGCATCGGGTGGCGGACGGCGACCACGCGCTTGCCCGCCTCGCGCAGGGTCTTCGCCACGGCGCGCGTGGTCTGGCTCTTCCCGGAGCCGGTGCGGACCGCGCAGACGGCGACGACGGGGACCGAGGCCTCGAGCATCGTCTCGTTCGGCCCGAGCAGGACGAAGTTCGCGCCGGCCGCGAGAGCCTCCGAGCCCTTGTGCATCACGTGCTCGTGGCTCACGTCGGAGTAGGCGAAGACCACGTCGTCCACGCGGAGCTCGCGGATCAGGCGCGTGAGCTCCTCCTCGTCGTGGATGGGGATGCCGTTCGGGTACCGCGGGCCCGCGAGGGAGGCCGGGTACGTTCGGTCCTCGATGAAGGGGATCTGCGTGGCCGTGAAGGCCACCACCTCGTACCGCTGGTCATCGCGGTACACGACGTTGAAGTTGTGGAAGTCGCGGCCCGCGGCTCCCATGATCAGGACACGACGCGGCATGGCTGGTCCTTTCCGTGGAGGGATCTGATACGCGGGAAGACCGAGCGGCCCCGCTCTTCGCCCCGCAATCTACCCCCGGACCCGTCGTCCCGGCATCCCCGCGGTTCCGCGGCGGGGCAACGCGTTGACTGGACCCCGTTGGCTCGCTAGCGTCGCCGGGACCCGACACGGATCAGGAGGGGGACACGCACGATGGTTCGCGTTCGCAGGCTCGCGCTGCTCGCCGCCGCCACCCTCGCCCTCGCTGCCTGCGGCGGAGGCGGTGGGGCGGGAGGCGGGGAGCCCGGTGGCGGTGGGGCGGCGGTACCGCTCGAGGACCAGACCCTCACCATCTCGAACTGGGACGCCTACACGCCCGAGGGCCTGATCGAGGCCTTCGAGCAGGAGACCGGCGTCGACGTCACGCTCACGCTCCACACCACGAACGAGGACATCGTCGGCAAGATCCAAGCCGCGGGGGGCAAGGGCTTCGACCTCGTCTTCGTCTCCGGCAACTACCTGCAGACCCTCATCGACCAGGGCTTCGTGGCCGAGCTCGACCACGACCTGATCCCCAATCTGGCGAACCTGTACCCGGAGGCGAACGAGCTCGGCTACGACCCCGGGAACCGGTACTCGGTGCCCTACACCTGGGGGACCACGGGTATCTGCTACCGCTCCGACCTCGTGGAGGAGGAGCCGACGAGCTGGACGGTCTTCCACGACCCGCCCGAGGAGCTGAAGGGCAAGATGACGATGCTCGGGACGAACCCGTGGCTCCTCGAGCCCGCCCTTCGCTCGCTCGGCTCCTCGCTGAACACGACCGACCCGGCGGAGATCGAGGCGGCCACCGAGTGGACGATCGAGGCCAAGGCGAACCTGAAGGGCTTCGACGACACGACCTTCTACTCCGAGCTCGTCGCCGGCAACGCCTGGCTCGTCCAGGCCTGGGACGGCTGGTGCAACTACGGCATCGCCGAGGACCCCAACATCCGCTTCGTGGTGCCCGAGGAGGGCAGCGACCTCTGGACCGACACGATGGTCGTCCTCGCCGCCTCGGAGAACAAGGAGGCGGCCCACGCCTTCATCGACTTCGTCCTGCGACCGGAGAACGGCAAGGCCGTCGCGGAGCTCGTCTACTACAAGGTGCCGAACCGCGCGGCGATGGAGCAGCTCGATCCCGCGCTGATCGAGCGGTTCCCGAACCTCGGGATGTCGCCCTCGGAGCTGCTCGAGCAGGAGGCGCTGCGGGACCCCGGGGAGGCGATCTCCCTGTGGACGGACGCCGCCGCGCAGATCAAGGCCGCCTGAGCGGGGCGTGAGGCTCGGGCGGAAGGGCGCTCGCCGCGGGAGGGCCACCGGGACAGGGTGGCCCTCCCGCGCGCTCTTCCTGGGCCCCGGGCTCCTCGCGTGGACGCTCCTGTTCGCCGCGCCGGTCGGCCTGATCCTCGTCTCGAGCTTCCTCTCGCGCGGGACGTTCGGCGGGATCGAGTACCGGTTCACCCTCGACAACTTCGCCCGCGCCCTCGACCCCCTCTACGTCCGGGTCCTGTGGAGCTCGATCCGGATCGCCGCGCTCACGACCGGCGTCGCCCTGCTCGTCGGCTACCCCGCCGCCTACTTCATCGCCACGCGCCCGGCCCGGTGGCGGCTGCCGCTGCTCGTCCTCGTGGTCCTGCCGTTCTGGACGAACCTGCTGATCCGGACCTACGCCTGGATCGTGCTGCTGAACCGCGAGGGTCTCGTGAACCGCGCCCTGGTGGGGCTCGGCCTCACCGAGCGCCCCATCGCGCTGCTCGGCACGCGCGTGGCCATCGTCCTCGGCCTGCTCTACGCGTACCTGCCGCTGATGATCCTCCCCCTGTTCTCGGCGATCGAGCGGCTCGGCGTGGCGCCCCGCCAGGCGGCCGCGGACCTCGGCGCGAGCCCGGCCGGCGCGTTCCTGCGCGTCACGCTGCCGCTCACGCTCCCGGGGGTGATGGCGGGCTGCGTGTTCGTGTTCGTGCCGACCCTGGGCAACTTCATCGTCCCCGACCTCCTCGGCGGGGGGAAGGCGATCATGGTCGGGAACCTGATCCAGAGCCAGTTCTTCCAGGCCCGCGACTGGCCCTTCGGCGCGGCGCTGTCGATCTCGGTCCTCGCCGTGACGGTCGTGCTGCTCGTCGTGCAGGCCCGGGTGCTGACGCGCGAGCGGAGGTTGGCGGCTCGTGCGGCGTGAGCCCGGACGCCGACGGGACCTGCTGCTCGGGGCGGAGCTCGCCCTGGTGTACGCGTTCCTCTACGCGCCGATCCTCGTGCTCGTCGCGCTGTCGTTCAACGACTCGGGCCTGCCGACCTCCTGGGGCGGGTTCTCCACGCGCTGGTACGGGGAGCTCGCCCGGAGCGAGGACCTGCTGGCCGCCCTCCGCACCAGCGTCTCGATCGCCCTCGTCGTCACCGCCGTCTCCACCGCCATCGGGACGCTCCTGGCGCTGGGGCTCGAGCGCACGGTGCGCAGCACGGTCCTCGACACCGTGCTGTTCCTCCCCGCCGTCGTCCCCGACATCGTGCTCGCCATCGGGCTCCTGTCGTTCTTCTCCATCGCCAGGATCACCCTGGGGACCCACACGGTGATCCTGGCCCACGTCGTGTTCGACATGGTCTTCGTCGCCGCGATCGTGCGCGCCAGGCTCGGCTACTTCGACCGCTCGATCGAGGAGGCGGCCCAGGACCTCGGGGCGGGCCGCGTGGCCACGTTCTTCCGCGTCACGGTCCCCGTCCTGCTCCCGGGGATCCTGGCGGGCGCCCTCATCGCCTTCACCCTCTCCTTCGACGAGTTCATCATCGCCTTCTTCACGGCGGGTCCCACGGTGATCACGTTCCCCATCCGGATCTACTCGATGATCCGCTTCGGGGTGACGCCGGTGGTGAACGCGGTGGCGACGCTGATCCTCGGCCTCAGCATCGCGCTCGTCCTCCTCGCCCTCCGCCTCGCTCGGCGCGAAGCCCGACGGGCCGTCGAGGGCTGAGCTCCGACGCCGCCCCGACGCGAGCCCCCGGGCGCCGGGCGCCGCGTGGTGGGAGCGGGGGACCAGCGGGTGCTAGACTCGCGCGGTGAGCGCGGCATCGGCCGTCCTCGCCGGCATCGCGCTGATCGCGTCTCCTGGCGTTCCTCTCCATCCCCGCGTGGTGCATCTGGCTCGGGGTGTCGCTCTCGCCGACCCCGTAGCCGGCTGAGCTCAGGCGGCGATCCAGCGCGGCCCGCCGGGGCCGTCCGCCACGCCCCCGAAGGGGCTGCCGAAGTGGCTCACCGCCACCCCCCAGCGCTCGGCGCGGGCCCGCTGGAGGAGCGCTGTCCGGGTGGCCGCACCCTCCTCCGGATCCTCGTCGTGGCTCGACTCCCACTCGGGGTGGGCGACCTGCGCCGGCAGGTGGAGCAGGTCGCCGGCGAGGAGCATGCGGAAGGGCCCGTCCTCGACGAGCACGCAGCGGTGGCCGGGCGTGTGCCCGGGCGCGTGGACGGTGCGGACCCCGGGGACGATCTCGCGGTCCTCGGGCGAGAGGTCGAGCATGCCGGCCTCCTCCAGGATGGCCATGTCCTGCCGGGCGTTGAAGTCGTCGGGGTCGTCCACGAGGGCGAAGAAGGACCAGTCCGCGGGGTGCACGTGGTGGACGGCGTTGGGGAAGCGCGCCTCGCCGTCGGCCCGCGTGGTGCCGCCGGCGTGGTCGGCGTGGAGGTGGGTGCAGATCACGTGGAGCACGTCCTCGGGGTCGACGCCGACCTCGGCGAGCTCCCGCT
>SIRV01000251.1 GCA_004366195.1 Actinomycetota bacterium | reverse complement strand
TCGCCGCCGATGTCGCGCACGAGCTCCGCACGCCCCTGGCGATCCTCCGGAGCGAGATCGAGGCGCTCCAGGACGGGGTGAAGGAGCCCACCCCCAAGGCGCTGGCCTCGCTCCACGAGGAGACCCTGCGGCTCGGACGCCTGGTCGCCGATCTGGAGGCGCTCGCCTCCGCCGAGGCGGCGGGGTTCTCGCTGGAGCGGCGCCCCACGGATCTCCGCCCCGTGCTCGAGGGGGCCCTCGAGGAGTTCGCCGGCCCCTTCGACGCCGCCGGCGTGCGCCTGGAGTCGGAGCTCGAGGACGCGGTGGCGGAGGTCGATCCGGTCCGGATCCGACAGGTCGTGACCAACCTCCTGTCCAACGCGCTCAAGTTCACCCCCGCCGGGGGTACGGTGCGCGTAGAGCTCCGGCGACGCGGCGCGGAGGCGATCCTGCGGGTCAGCGACACCGGACCGGGGATCCCCTCCGACGAGCTGCCCCACGTGTTCGAGCGGTTCTTCCGCGGTCGGGGAGCGAGGGCGGGGGGCTCGGGGATCGGTCTCACGGTGGCCCGCGAACTCGTGCTCGCCCACGGGGGCGAGATCGCGGTGGAGAGCGAACCCGGTCGCGGGACGACCTTCACCGTCCGCCTTCCGGCGGCGCCGCCCGGGTCGGCGGCCGCCGGCGCCGGCCGTCCACGGTCTCGGGCCGAGGTGGGGGCGGGGGGAACGAGCGCCCGATGACGGGTGCCGCCGTCCGCTCCCGCCGGAGGCGGTCGGAGGGGCGGGGGCTCGAGGCCGCGCCCCTCGGGATCCCCGCGTTCGTCGACCCCCGGTGACCGGCGACCACGCCGGACGCACGGGATCGGCATCTCGCCTTCACGGTGCCTTCACCGGGCCCCGCTACATCGGAGGCTGCGACGCGGCGGGAGATCCGGGGGGAAGGGGGAGGACCATGGAGCGAGGCTCGAGCTTCGGGCGGGGGCTCGCGCTGATCGCGCTCGTGACGGCGGGAGCCATCGTCGCCGTGACGCTCTTCGAGGTGCCGCTCGGAACGCTGCTGTTCCTGGGCATCCTGCTGCTCTGTCCTCTGATGATGAGCGGGATGCACCGCGGGGGGCACGGCCACGGAGGCCCATCACGGGCGACCGAGGACGCACCCACCCGTCAGGACGGGCACGCGGGGTAGCGGCCGGGGACCGAGCGACCGCGCCGCCTTGCCTCAGGGGCCCGCCGCGCACCCCGCGCCGGCGCAGGGGACCGCGGGGCTGTCTGCCGAGGGGAAGGCGGCCTCGAACACCTTCGCGTGAGGGTTGGTGACGACGGAGACCCCCGGGCTCTCCAGCTCCGACTGCGTGAGCGTCAGGACGAACTCCGCCACGTCCCGGAGCGTGGCGCCGTTCTCGGCGAGTCGCTCCTCGTCCATGAAGATCTCGGTCTGCTTCACCTGTTCGACCACCGGAGCTCCCTCGCGCCCGAAGGTCTCGTTGATGGCCTGGGCGAGCCTGCTCCCGGAGATCTGGAAGGCGCCGCTCACGCGGGGGCTCGGGGTGGATCCGTGATCGGACGTGAGGACCATGGCCCACCGCCCCTCGCCGACGTAGCGGTCGAGGATGTCGATCAGCACGGGGAGGTACTCGTCCTGCATCTGGACGGAGTCGCGCATCTGGGGGCTGTTCATGCTCCAGATGTGGCCGACCATGTCGATCACCTTGTAGTTCAGGTACAGGAGGTCCGTGGCATCGTGCGTGCCGAACCCCTCCCTCGCCACGACCTCCTCCACGAGCCGGGTCTGGTACGGGATCCGCGCCGGCGACTCGAACCCGCCCTCGAGCACCTCATCGGCGAGGCCGTTCCCGCGCCAGAGGCCGTCCGCGACCCCGTCGCGGCGGTCGAGCTCGGCGAAGTAGGTGGCGAGGGCGGGGAGATCGTTGGCGTAGTCGGGGAACCGGTACCACTGCTGCAGGAGCTCGGGGAGGTTCCAGGCCGGGCCCTCCGCCCCCAGCGTCTCGGCGTTCGGAGCCTCCCGCAGGACGACGAGCGGCTTCGGGTTGTCCCGCCATGCGGCGCCCTTGCCGAGCATCCCGAGGTGGATCGCGACGGTCGCGATCATGCCGGCGGCGCTCCGGCCGCCCGTCGCCTCCGCGTACCGGTCGGCCAGGGACGGCAGGAGCATGACGCCCGGCCCGCTCTTCCACGGGGCGACGATCCGCCCGTCGATCCGAAGGCTGTGGCCGACGACGCCGTGCGTCCTGGGGAAGACCCCGGTTCCCATCGTGGCGTGGATCTGGGCCGTGCTGGTCGGACTCGAGCCGACCTCCGCGCCCTCGATCCACGCGCCCTGGGGGATGAGCGAGCGCAGGTTCGGCCACTGGCCGGGCCACGCGTCGAGCACGTTGCGGCCGGCGCCGTCCCACACGAGCGTCACGATGAGGCGAGGCGCGCCCGTGCGGCGCTCCGCGGGCACGAGCACCTCGGTGAGCGGTCGACCCTCCGTCGTGGGGAGGTCGATGCCGAGGAGCCGCGCCCACGTGGGCGCGATGTCCGCCAGCGTCGCGCGCCGGTCGACCACGCCGAGCGGCTCGATGAACCCCGGCCCGTACCAGAACATCGGGACCAAGGACGTGTAGTCCCAGGGACCCACGTGGGGGAGGCCGTCGCCCACGAAGTTCGGCGCCTTCGGAAGGATCTGGAGCTCGGCGCTGCGCTGGGGGTGGTACCCGCGCGCGATCCGACGGATCCATCTCGGAGGCAGGCCGCACGCCATCTCGACCATGGGGTCGGTGGGGGACAGGAGGGTGGGCCCCGTGCTCCCCGTCGGCCCTGCGCCACCGCCGGTGACCGCTCCCGATCGGGTGCAGGCGGCGAGGAGGGCGGCCGCCGCCGACCCGGCGGAGAGCCGCAGGAAATCGCGTCGAGCGAGGGGGCGGTTCGGGCTCATGTGGAACACCTGGCCAGGGTAGCAGCGCGTCCGGTCTTCATACGACATCCCGTAGGAAGCGGTTCAGCACGTCGCGCCGCGTCCGACCGGAGGAGGCGGGGCCCCGTCACGCGCCGGGCACGCCCTCGCGCCGGAGGAGCTCGTAACCCGCCGCCCCCCAGGCTTCGAAGCCGCCGGCGAGGTTGTAGACGCTCGTGTACCCCTCCGCCACCAGGGCGCGAGCCGCCTCGGTCGACATCCGCCCGCTCCGGCAGTAGAGGACGATGTCCGCCCCGCGGTCCGAGGGGAGCTCGGCAAGGCGGGCCCCGATCTCGTCGTACGGGATGAAGGCGTCGGTGCCGGGGATCTCGCCCTCGTAGGGGACGTGGACGTTCACCACGAAGGGATCGCCCTCGGCGAGCATCCCGGCGAGCCGTTCGGGCGAGACGTCCGTCCACGCCCTCGGCCCCCCGGCCCCATCGCCGGTTCGCGATCCGAGGACGAACACCAGCGAGGCGGCGACGGCGACGAGCAGCGCCGCCGCGATGCCCACCAGCTTCGACGTCCTCACCCGACCTCCTGCGGAACCCGGCAGCTCGGCTCGGTCAGGGCTCGGAGCCGACTACGGAGGGCGAACGCCAACAGGGCCACCGCCCCGGCCCCGAGGATGGGTTGGAGCGGCGCGAAGTACGTGAGGGCGCCGCTCGTCCCGAGGAGCGCGACCACCAGCTTGTTGCAGATCGGACAGCCGACCGCGAGGTACGTCCCCACGCCGCCCGCGATCGCGCGCCGCTCGCCACCGCGAACGCCGGGACGGGCCGCCAGGGTCAGACCCAGGAGGAGCGATGAGACGACGAGGAAGACGTAGTCCAGCGGTCGGGTGGGGGTCATGCGGGCGAACAGCCCGTTCGGGATCAGCCTCGTCGGGACGGCGATGACCGCCGCGCCCGCGATGGCGATGGCACCGGCTCGGAGCCAGTAGCCCGTCCCCATCCCCGCCATGGTGCGAACGATCGACCGATCCACGATGCCGCGGAGTATATGCGCGCCGGTCATCGGCGAACGGCTCGCTTCCTGCCCGGCCCGGGGAGGGCGGACCCCGAGGGCCCTCGCGCCGCGGAGCTTCCGTTCACGCCTTCTTCATGGCCTCTCCATGCGATCCGCACGACGGCTCCCTAGCCTCCCCGGACCTCGCGGCACGCGGGGATCCCTCGTCGGTTGCGGTCGGCGGGGGCGGTGGGGGATCGGATCCTGGAGGTGCGTGATGGCATCACGAACGATCGTCGCTGCGGTGGTGGTGGTGGTGGTCGTGGCCGGCGCGGCGGCGTTCCTCGGCCTGCGGAGCGGAGATGTGGCGGAGCGGGGACCGACCGGATCTGCCGTGGGGCTGTTCCGACTCACGGCGGCACCCGCCACGATCGAGCTGGACGGCACCGCCGTCCAGACCTGGGCGTTCAACGGACAGGTTCCCGGACCCGAGATCAGGATCCGGGCTGGCGAGCTCGTACGGGTCGAGGTCCTGAACGAGCTACCCCAGCCCCTCACGATCCACTGGCATGGGATCGCGATCGTCAATGAGATGGACGGCGTCCCGGGCCTGACCCAGCAGCCCATCGCTCCGGGAGCGGCGTTCGTCTACGAGTTCACCGCGCCAGACCCGGGGACCTACTTCTACCACCCGCACACCGGCACCCAGCTCGATACGGGCCTGTACGCTCCGCTGATCGTCGAGGACCCGGCGGAAGCCGGGAGGTACGACCGTGAGATCACCCTCATGCTCGACGACTGGATCGACGGGATCGGCGGGAGCCCTGACGAGGTCCTGGAACGCCTCCAGGGTGGGGGCTCCGAGATGGAGGGCATGGAGGGCATGGAGGGCATGGAGGGGATGGAGGACATGCCGGGCATGGGGACCGGCCAGGCCGCCGAGGTGACGATGGGGGCCGCCACCGGTGCCCGGACCTCGGAGGGTCCTTTGGGCGACGACACCGGGGACGTCGACTACCCCCTCTACGTGGTGAACGGGCGGCCGCCAACGGACCCGCCGGTGTTCGATGTCGGGTTGGGTGAGCAGGTCCGCCTCCGTCTGGTCAACGCGGGCTCGGACACGCCCTTCCGCGTGGCCGTGAGGGGCTCGGACCTGACCGTGGTGGCGACCGACGGCTTCCCGGTGAGCCCCACGCGGACGGACGCCATCCTGCTCGGCATGGGTGAGCGGCCGAGGGGGTGTTCCCCCTCGTGGCCGAGGCGGAGGGCAAGGGCGGCCGCGCCCTGGCGGTGCTCCGAACCGGCGCCGGCCCGCTGCCCGGCCCGGAGGTGGACGTCCCGGAGCTCCGGGGGCGCCTGCTCGGCCCGGAGGATCTGTCGGCCACCGCGGAGACGTCGCTCCCGGCCGGACGCCCCGACCGAACCTACGAGCTGGCCCTCACCGGCGACATGGCCGCCTACCGATGGGGCATCGAGGTGGTCGGGGGCGGTGAGCTCTCGGTTCAGCAAGGCGAACGGGTCCGTCTGGTCCTGGACAACCGAACGTCCATGTGGCACCCGATCCACCTGCACGGCACGACGTTCCAGGTGCTCGCCCCGGGGGGCGTCGCGGGCCCGCGCAAGGACACGGTGATCGTCCCAGCGAGCGGTCGGGTGGCGATCGAGTTCATCGCGGACAACCCCGGCCGTTGGGCGCTCCACTGCCACAACATCTATCACGCGGAGGCGGGCATGCAGACCGTGCTGACGGTCGCGCCCTGAGCGCGGCACCCACCTCAGGCCAGGCATCTCCGGTGGCGGGTGAGGACGGGCGGGGTTCGGCCTGGCCGGCGCCACGGAGCTCGACGGAGCCGGTCCCGTGGCCCTCGTCGGGAGGAAGCCGGTCCGCGGGGGAGGGTCCGCGGGGGAGACGGGCCGATCCCCGCCGTTCCTCAGCCGCCGAAGAACGCCGGCAGCAGGGTGCCCCTGCCGAGGAGGAACAGCGACCCCACCGTCAGGCTGAAGATCCCCGTCACCACGGCGACGGCGACGTACAGCCGCCAGCTCTTGCCGGCGGCGAGGAAGCCGTAGGTCGCGGCCAGCGCGATCCCGGTGTTGCTCGTGAGGAGGCCGGCCAGGAACACGAGCAGCAGCAGCACGCCGACGGCGGTCCCGCCGACGCCCGTCGCCGCCAGGAAGATCAGCACCTGGGTCGGGGTCTCTGCGCCGATGCCGTGGATCGTCCCGACCACGAAGGAGGTCCCCGCGCCGTAGTTC
>SIRV01000250.1 GCA_004366195.1 Actinomycetota bacterium | reverse complement strand
AGGAGGTCGCGGCCGGCCCGCCGGAACACGTAGTCCACGAGGGACGAGGCGAACCGGATGTCGGGGTCGTTCGTCATCCCCGAGGGCTCGAACTTCATGTTCGTGAACTTCTCCACGAAGGCCTCCAGCGGCACCCCGTACTGGAGCGCGATGGACACCGCGATGGAGAAGGCGTCCATCAGCCCGGCCAGGGTCGAGCCCTGCTTGGAGGTCTTCAGGAAGATCTCGCCGAGCCCGTCGTCGGGGTAGGACGAGGCGGTGATGTAGCCCTCGGCCCCGCCGACCTCGAACTTCGTGGTGATCGAGGGGCGGCTGCGCGGGAGGCGACGCCGCACCGGGCGGGCGAGGGCCTCCGGCTCCTGCTTGGTCTCCCCGCCCTTGGCCTTGCGGTCGGCCGAGAGCGGCTGCGCCACCTTGCAGTTGTCCCGGTAGATCGCGATGGCCTTGAGGCCGAGCCGCCACGCCTCCGTGAACAGCTGCTCGATCTCCTCGACCGTGACGTCCTCCGGCATGTTCACGGTCTTGCTGATGGCCCCGGAGATGAAGGGCTGGGCGGCGGCCATCATCCGGACGTGCCCCATGTAGTGGATGGGGCGGTCCCCCATGGCCGTGTCGAAGACCGGCTCGTGCTCCGGCTTGAGGTGCGGAGCGCCCACCACCGAGTTGTGCTCGGCGATGTACGCGACGATGTCGTCGATCTGGTCCGGCGCGTACCCCAGGCGCTCCAGGGCCCTCGGCACCGTCTGGTTCACGAACCGCATCGAGCCGCCGCCGACGAGCTTCTTCGTCTTCACCAGCGCGAGCTCCGGCTCGATCCCCGTGGTGTCGCAGTCCATCATCAGACCGATCGTGCCGGTCGGGGCCAGCACGGTGGCCTGGGCGTTGCGGAACCCGAACCGCTCGCCGAGGGACACGGCCTCGTCCTTCGCGTTCCGCGCCGCCGAGAGCAGCGCCTCCGGCACCAGGTCCCCGTCGATCTCGTCCACCGCCGCCCGGTGCTTGCGGATCACCCGGAGCATCGCGTCCCGGTTCGGCGGGAAACCCTCGAAGGGGCCCATCACCTCGGCGATCCTGGCGCTCGTACGGTAGGCGTGGCCCGTCATGAGCGCCGTGATCGCGCCGGCCCACGCCCGACCCGCGTCCGAGTCATAGGGCAGACCGCGGGCCATGAGGAGCGCCCCGAGGTTCGCGTAGCCCAGGCCGAGCTGCCGGAAGGCGCGGGCGTTCTGCGCGATCTTCTCCGTCGGGTACTCGGCCGGCCCGACGATGATCTCCTGGGCGGTGAAGACGATCTCGATGGCGTGCTTGAACGAGGCGACGTCGAAGTTGCCCTCGTCGTCGAGGAACTTCAGCAGGTTCAGCGAGGCGAGGTTGCACGCCGAGTTGTCGAGGTGCATGTACTCGCTGCACGGGTTGCTGGCGTTGATGCGACCGCTCGCCGGGCACGTGTGCCACTCGTTGATCGTGGTGTCGAACTGCATGCCGGGATCCGCGCACTCCCACGCGGCCTCGGCGATCTCGCGCATCAGGTCGCGGGCCCTGACGGTCTCCACGACCTCGCCGGTGGTGACGGCCTTCAGGTGCCAGTCCCGGTCCTGCTCCACGGCCCGCATGAACTCGTCCGTCACGCGGACCGAGTTGTTCGCGTTCTGGTACTGGATCGAGTAGCTGTCCTTCCCGTCGAGGTCCATGTCGAAGCCGGCGTCGCGCAGGACCCGCGCCTTGCGCTCCTCACGCGCCTTGCACCAGATGAAGTCGCGGATGTCCGGGTGGTCGACGTTGAGGATCACCATCTTCGCCGCCCGCCGGGTCTTGCCGCCGGACTTGATGGTGCCGGCGCTCGCGTCGGCCCCCCGCATGAACGAGACGGGACCGCTCGCCGTGCCCCCGCCCGCGACCCGCTCCTTCGAGGACCGGAGCTTCGAGAGGTTCACCCCGGCGCCGGAGCCGCCCTTGAAGATGATGCCCTCCTCCACGTACCAGTTGAGGATGGAGGTCATGTGGTCCTCGACGGAGAGGATGAAGCAGGCGCTCGCCTGCTGGGGCATGTCCGGCACGCCGAGGTTGAACCACACCGGGGAGTTGAACGACGCCTTCTGGTTCACGAGCAGATGGGTGAGCTCCTCGGCGAAGATCCGCGCGTCGCGCTCGGTGGCGAAGTAGCCGCCCTTCCGCCCCCAGCCGGTGATGGTGTCGACGACCCGCGAGATCATCTGGCGAACGCTCGACTCGCGCTGGGGCGTGCCGAGCGTCCCGCGGAAGTACTTCTGCGCGACGATGTTGGTGGCGTTCTGCGACCAGGACTTGG
This sequence comes from Actinomycetota bacterium, assembly GCA_004366195.1. GTDB lineage: Bacteria > Actinomycetota > UBA4738 > UBA4738 > HRBIN12 > HRBIN12. The sequence goes on along the minus strand of SIRV01000250.1, from coordinate 484 downwards.
GGAACTCCACGTCGCGCTGCTCGAAGGCGTTCCCCCCCTCCTTCAGGTTGGGGATGACGGCGTCACGACGCTCCCACTCGATCTCGTCGAAGGGGTGGACGTCCTCCTTGGTGAAGTAGCGCTCGAACCGGAGGCCCTCGCGGATGACCTGGACCTCGTCGGTGGTGTGCTCCGTGGTGCCCATCGCTCGCCTCCCTTCGCGGGGAATCACAGGACTGTGATTCTGCCCCCACCGGCGCGCCCCGTCAAGCGGATAAGGGGCAAGATATCGTGCGATGTAGGACCGCAAACCACAACATCTTGTGGTAAGGGCCGTCCGCGCTGCTCAGCGGCTGCGGGTCTTGGCGGGCTCCTTCTTGGCGAGGAGGATCCCCACCTCCCGCTCGAAGTCGGTGAGCTGCTGGAAGTCCTTGTACACGCTGGCGAACCGCATGTAGGCGACCTGATCCAGGCGCTGGAGGTGCTGGAGCACCTCCAGCCTGAT
>ML214202.1:6347-18398 GCA_004366195.1 Actinomycetota bacterium | reverse complement strand
GAGCGAGACCTGGCGGTCGAGCTCGCGCCAGAGGAACACCGCGGCCGCCCACGGGTTCTCCGCGAGGTCCCGGCCCTTGCGGCTGCCGAGGTTGGTGAAGAACAGGACCCCCCGCTCGTCCAGGCCTTTCATGAGCACGTGGCGGACGGAGGGTCGGCCCCGCGCGTCCGCCGTGGCCAGGGCCATGGCCTCGGGGAACGCCACCCCCGCGCGCTCGGCCTCCGCGAGCCAGCGGCCCAGCTGACGGATCGGGTCCGGGTCGAGGTCCCGCTCGGAGAGGCCGACCTCGTCGTGGGGCGGGACGCTCACCGCGGCTCCCCCGCCGGGGGGCCGTCCGGTCGGGCGCGCGCGGATCGGGACCGGTTCTCCATGGATCGTGCCGCCCGTCCGGGCGGCGGGGGTGCCCTCGGCAGGACTCGAACCTGCGCACCCGGCTCCGGAGGCCGGCGCTCTATCCACTGAGCTACGAGGGCTCGCGAGCACGAGTCTAGCAACCGCTCGTCGCGGGGCCGAGCCCGTCGGTACCCTTCGGGCGTGATCGAACGTCGCGTCGCCGAGCTCGTCAGGGAAGCCCTGCGCGCCAGCGCGGGCGAGCTCGGCCTGGACGGCGCGCTCCCCGAGGTCGAGATCTCCGTCCCCAAGCTCCGCGAGCACGGGGACTTCTCGACGAACGTGGCCCTGGCGCTCGCCCGCCGGGTGGGCCGCCCGCCGCGGGAGGTGGCCGAGGTGATCGCGGCGCACCTGCCCGCCGACCCGGTGCTGGCCCGGGCCGAGGTGGCGGGCCCCGGCTTCCTGAACCTGTTCCTCACCGACGCCTGGCTCCACGACGCGCTGCGGGAGGCCGTGCGTCTCGGCCCGGCCTACGGGCGGGCGGAGCGGCTCGGGCGCCGGGTCCAGGTGGAGTTCGTGAGCGCCAATCCCACCGGCCCGCTCCACGTCGGTCACGCGCGGAACGCCGTGATCGGCGACGCGATCGCGAACGTGATGGACGCCGCCGGCTGGGACGTCCAGCGCGAGTACTACTTCAACGACGCCGGGCGCCAGATGGAGCTGTTCGGCGCCTCGGTGGAGGCCCGCTACCTGCAGCGGTTCGGGGTCGAGGCCGAGGTGCCGCCCGACGGGTACCACGGCGCGTACATCGCCGACGTGGCCGAGGCCATCGCGGCCCGCCACGGCGACGCGCTCGTGCGCCTGCCGCCGGAGGAGCGCGCGGCGCGCATCCTGCACGAGGGCTCGGCCCTGGTGCTCGACCAGATCAAGGCGACCCTGGAGCGGTTCCGGGTCCGCTTCGACCGGTACCTGCACGAGCGGGAGCTCCACGACTCCGGGCAGGTGACGCGGGCGGTGGAGCGCCTGCGCGAGGCGGGGTACGCCTACGAGGCCGACGGCGCGGTCTGGTTCCGGGCCACGGCTTTCGGGGACGACAAGGACCGCGTCCTGATCCGCGCGAACGGCGCGCCGACCTACTTCGCCGCGGACTGCGCGTACCTCGTGGACAAGTTCTCCCGAGGCTTCGACCGGCTGATCTACGTGTGGGGCGCCGACCACCACGGGGACGTGGCGCGCCTCAAGGGGGCCGCCCGCGCGCTCGGGTACGACCCGGAGGTCGTGGAGATCGTGCTGTACCAGTTCGTCACGCTCTACCGGGGGGGCGAGCTCGTGCGCATGAGCAAGCGGGCGGGGGACATCGTGACCCTCGACGAGCTCCTCGACGAGGTCGGGGTGGACGCCACCCGGTTCACGCTGCTCTCCCGATCCAACGACTCGCCGATCGACTTCGACATCGAGCTCGTCAAGCGCCGCTCGATGGACAACCCCGTGTACTACGTCCAGTACGGGCACGCCCGGATCGCGAGCATCCTGCGTCACGCGGCGGAGCGGGGCGTCGGGCTCCGGCCGATCGACGAGGTCGACCTGGCGCCGCTCGCGACGGAAGCCGAGCGCGACCTCCTCCGGGCCATCGCCGAGCTCCCGGGTCGGGTGCTGGAGGCGGCGGAGCTGCGGGCCCCCCACCGCCTCGCGTACTTCGCGCAGGACCTCGCGGCGCGCTTCCACCGCTTCTACACCGAGTGCCGGGTCGTGACCGACGACGAGCCCCTCACCCAGGCCCGGCTGCAGCTCGCGGCCGGCGCGAAGGTCGCCATCGCGAACGTCCTCGGCCTGCTCGGGGTGGAGGCGCCGGAGGCGATGGAGCGGCTCGAGGGCGACCCGTCCGACGCCGGAGCCTGAGGGCGTCGGCGATGGCCGCCTCCGGACCCTCGCCCTGGCCGGCGAACGCGGTGCTCGACGAGGCCGGGCTGCGCGTGGCCGGGCTCGAGGCCGAGGAGCTCGCGGTGCGCTTCGGCACCCCGCTGCTCGTGGCCGACGAGGCGCACCTGCGCGAGCGGGCCCGGGCCTTCGCCCGGCTGTTCCCGCACCCCCTGTACGCGGTGAAGGCTTTCACCTCGCACCACGTGATCCGTCTCGTCCTCGAGGAGGGCCTCGACCTGCTCGCCGCCACCGACGGCGAGGTCGAGGCGTGCCTGCGCGCCGGCGCGCCGCCCTCCCGCATCGTGTTGCACGGCAACAACAAGTCCGACGCCGAGCTGCGCCTCGCGGTCGCCGAGGGGCTGCGGCTGGTGAACGTCGACAACCCCGAAGAGCTCGAGCGCCTGGACGGGATCGCCCGTGAGCACGGGGTCGTCCAGGACGTGCTCCTGCGCGTCCTCCCGGAGGTGGGCGCCGGGGCGCACCGGGCCATCCGCACGGGGGAGGCGGGATCCAAGTTCGGGATGCCGGTGGCGGAGATCCCGACCGTGGTGGCCCGGGCGATGGAGCTCGCGGGCGTCCGGCTGGTGGGGCTGCATGCCCACATCGGCTCCCAGGTCCTGGAGGTCCAGCCGTACCTCGAGGCCGTCGACGTCCTCCTCGATCTCCTGGTCGAGCTCCGGGCCCGAACCGGGTTCGAGGCGGACGTGCTCGACCTCGGCGGAGGGTTCGGGGTGGCCTACACCGACGAGACGCCCCTCGCCCTCGACGAGCTCGCGCCGGCCCTGCTCGCGCGGGTGCGCGGGGGCGCGGAGCGTCGGGGGCTCCGCGTGCCGCACACGCTCGTCGAGCCGGGACGGTCGGTGGTGGGGCAGGCCATGGTGACCCTGTACCGGGTCGGCGTCGTGAAGGTGCGCGAGGGCGTTCCCATCGTGGCGGTGGACGGGGGGATGTCCGACAACATCCGCCCCATGCTCTACGGGGCCCGCTACCGGGTGGCCTTCGCGAGCCGGCCGCGCACCGACGGCCCGGTCCGGGTCCGGATCGTCGGCCGCCACTGCGAGTCGGGCGACGTGCTCGCTCCCGACGCCGAGCTGCCCGGGGTGCCCCGCCCCGGGGATCTGCTCGCGTTCGCGGCGACCGGCGCCTACACGTACTCCATGGCGAGCAACTACAACCGCGTCGGCCGCCCGGCCGTCGTCGGCGTCGAGGGCGGGCGGGCGCGGCTGTGGCTCCGGCGCGAGGACGCGGCCGACCTCGACCGGCTGGAGGTCGCGCGGGCCCTCCCGCGGCGCGCGGCGCCCCTCGAGGGGGTCGAGATCCGCCCGGCCCGGCCCGCCGACGCCGCGGGGTTCCTCGCCGTCTATCGGGAGGCGGTGGCCGAGGAGCGGTACCTGCGCGCCGAGCGCGTCGTGCGCACCGTCCGCGAGGCCCGTCGCGTGCTCCGGCGCTCGGTCTCCGACGATCAGGCCTTCCTCGTCGCGGTGGAGGCGGGGGCGGTCGTGGGGTGGATCCAGATCGTGCGCGAGCCCCACCCCGTCGTGCGCCACGTGGCGACCTTCGGCATGGCCGTGGCCCGGGAGCGTCGAGGCCGCGGGATCGGGTCGGCCCTCCTCTCCGAGGCGCTCCGCTGGGCCCGGGACCGGGGGGTGGCCAAGGTCGAGCTCTCGGTGTACCCGGACAACCGGGCGGCGCTCGCGCTCTACCGTCGCTTCGGGTTCGTCGAGGAGGGCCGGCTCTCCGGTCACTCGCGCAAGCCGTCCGGCTACCGGGACGAGATACTGATGGGCGTCTGGCTTGAGGAGGAGCGGTGATCGGCGGGACGTTGCGGGTCGGGCTGCTCGGATGCGGGAACGTCGGCGCCGCCGTCGTGCGTCTCCTCGCCGAGCACGCCGACGACATCGCCCGCCGCGCCGGATGCCGGGTGGAGGTGGCCCGCGTCGCCGTGCGCGACCCGCGGCGGGCGAGGGACGTGCCGCTCCCGTCCTCGGCGTTCACCGACGACCCGACGGCGGTGGTGGAGGACCCCGACGTCGACATCGTGTGCGAGCTGATCGGCGGGCTCGAGCCGGCCGGCTCCCTGATCCTCGCGGCGTTCGATCGGGGCAAGCCGGTGGTGACGGCCAACAAGGAGCTCCTCGCCACCCGGGGCCGGGAGCTGTTCGACGCGTCGGACGCGAAGGGCCTCGACCTCTACTTCGAGGCCGCCGTCGGCGGCGGCATCCCCTTGATCCGGCCGCTGAAGGAGTCCCTGACCGGGGAGCGCCTCCGCCGCGTCATGGGCATCGTGAACGGCACCACCAACTTCATCCTCACCAGGATGGCCGACGAGGGGCGGCCCTTCGAGGAGGTCCTCGCCGAGGCCCAGGCGCTCGGCTACGCCGAGGCCGACCCGAGCGCCGACGTCGACGGCCACGACGCCGCGGCCAAGTGCGCCATCCTGGCCTCGATCGCCTTCAACGCGCGGGTGACGGCGTCGGACGTGTACCGGGAGGGGATCGCCGGCGTGACGCCCGAGGACATCGCCTTCGCCCGGCGGCTCGGGTACGCGGTGAAGCTCCTCGCGGTGGCCGAGCTCGTGGACGGGGACCGGATCGCCGCACGCGTCCACCCGGCGATGATCCCGGCGACGCATCCGCTCGCTGCGGTCCGCGACGCCTTCAACGCCGTGTTCGTGGAGGGCCCGCACGTCGGGGAGCTGATGTTCTACGGCCGCGGGGCCGGCGGCGACGCGACGGCCACCGCCGTCGTCGGGGACCTGGTGAGCGTGGCCCGGAACCTCCAGGCCGGCACGCGTGGCGTGGGGTGCACCTGCTTCCACGAGCGCGGGGTGCGGCCGATGAGCGAGCTCGACGGCCAGTACTACATCCTGATGCGGGTCGAGGACCGCCCCGGCGTGCTCGCCGAGATCGCGTCGGTCTTCGGCCGGTGCCGCGTCTCGATCAAGAGCGTGTGGCAGGAGGGGATCGGCGAGGACGCCCGCCTCGTGTTCATCACCCACCGCGCGAGGGAGGGCGCGTTCCAGGAGGCGGTGGCGGGGATCCGCGGCCTCGCGCCGGTGCGGGAGGTGCGCTCGATCCTGCGGGTCGAGGCGGAGGAGTGAGGCCGGTGGCCCACCCCTGGCGGGGGATCATCGAGGAGTACCGGGAACGGCTCCCGGTGGGTCCGGACACGCCGGTCGTGACGCTCCGCGAGGGCGGCACGCCGCTCGTCCGCTCCGAGCCGCTCTCGGCCGAGACCGGGTGTGAGGTGTTCCTGAAGTACGAGGGCTCCAATCCCACCGGCTCGTTCAAGGACCGCGGCATGACCGTGGCGATCAGCAAGGCCCTCGAGGCCGGCTCGAAGGCCGTGGTGTGCGCCTCGACCGGCAACACGAGCGCGAGCGCCGCCGCCTACGCGGCCAAGGCAGGGCTCACCTGCGCGGTCCTGGTCCCCAAGGGCAAGGTCGCCCTGGGGAAGATGGCCCAGACCCTGGTCCACGGCGCCCGGGTGCTCGAGGTGGACGGCAACTTCGACGACTCGCTGGAGCTCGCGCAGGAGCTGGCGCGCCACTACCCCGTGACCCTCGTGAACTCCGTCAACCCCTTCCGGCTCGAGGGGCAGAAGACCCTCGCCTTCGAGGTGTGCGACGCGCTTGGGCGGGCCCCCGACCTGCACTGCGTGCCGGTCGGGAACGCCGGGAACATCTCGAGCCACTGGATGGGGTACTCGGAGTACCTGGCCGACGGGGTCATCGGGGAGCCGCCGCGCCTGTTCGGGTTCCAGGCGGCCGGCGCGGCGCCCCTGGTGCTGGGCCGCCCGGTGAAGGATCCCCAGACCATCGCGACGGCCATCCGCATCGGCAACCCGGCCTCGTGGGACAAGGCGATCGCGGCCGCCCGTGAGTCCGAGGGTGGGATCCTCGCCGTCACCGACCGCGAGATCCTCGCCGCGTACCGGCGCGTCGCCCACGAGGGCCTGTTCGTGGAGCCGGCCTCGGCGGCGAGCGTCGCCGGGCTCCTGCACCTCGCCGGCGAGGGCGCGCTGCCGGCCGGCGCGACGGTCGTCTGCGTCCTCACCGGCCACGGCCTGAAGGACCCCGAGTGGGCCATCACCGGCGCCGGGCACCCGCCGACGGTGCCGGTGGACCCGGCCGCGGTCGCGGCGGAGCTGGGGTTGTAGGCTCGCCGGCCGTGAGGCTGACCGCTCGCGTCCCCGCCACCTCGGCCAACCTCGGCCCGGGGTTCGACTGCTTCGGGCTCGCGCTCGACCTGTGCAACGAGGTGACGGTCGACACCGAGGCCGAGCCCCGGATCACCTGGGAGGGCGAGGGGGCCGACGAGCTCCCCACCGACGGCACGGACATGGTCAGCAGGGCGATCGCGGCGACCCTGGAGCGGCGGCGCGAGCGCCACCCCGGGGCGGTGGTCCCGCCGTTCGCGCTCCACGGGGTCAACCGCATCCCCCTGGCCCGGGGCCTGGGCTCCTCCTCAGCCGCCGCCGTGGCCGGCGTGGCGCTCGCGAGCGCGCTGCTCGGCTCGGCGGGGCTGGGGGACGACCGACGGGCGATGTTCACGGTCGCGGCCGAGCTCGAGGGGCATCCCGACAACGCCGCGCCCGCGGTGTACGGGGGGCTCACCGTGATCGCCGAGGGGTCGGTGCGGCGGCTCGACGTCCATCCGGCGGTCCGACCCCTCGTGCTCGTGCCCGAGCGGCTCCGGATGGCGACCGACGCGGCCCGGCGCGCGCTCCCGACGAGCGTCCCCCTCGCGGACGCCGTGTTCAACGTCGCGCACGCGGCCCTCGCTGTGACCGCGCTCACGAGCGGGGACCTCGACCTGCTGCATGCGGCGCTCCGGGACCGCCTCCACGAGGACGCCCGACTCGCGCTCGTTCCGGAGGCGCGCGCGTTGCTCAACGAGTTGCGGGGGACCGGGATCCCCGCGTGCGTCTCGGGCTCCGGACCGACCCTCCTCGCGTTCGAGCGGGAGGGCGTCACGGTTCCGGATCCGGGCGAGGGGTGGCGCGCCCTGCGCCTCGCCGTCCGCGCGCATGGGGTGGAGGTCGTGGCCGCGTGAGCGCACGCACGCGCGAGCCGATGTCGTTGAACGGTGTGGGTCGCGAACCTAGACTCACCGGAGGCCGCGCATGAACGCTGTCCCGCAGCCGCAACCACCGCTCGAGCGACCGGTCGAGGGCGCCGCGCCGGTCCTCGTCACCGACCTCGCGAGCAAGACCTTGGCGGTCAAGGAGGGCGACATCTTCCTCTACTCCGACCGTGAAGGGAACCTCGATCACGGTGGCACGTACGGCCTCGGGCTCTACGCGTGGGATACCCGGTTCCTCTCGCACTTCCACATGACGGTCGGCGGGCGGGATCCCGTGCTGCTCTCCTCGTCGGCCGAGCGCGGGTACATGGGCCACGTGGATCTCACGAACCCCGACCTGTACGAGGGGGGCCGGGTGGCCGTGCCCCAGCAGACCCTCAACATCCGCCGGGTGCGGGTCATCGACGGGCGGCTGTTCGAGCGGGTGCGGGTGAAGAACTACAACCCCTTCCCCGTCTCCCTGGACCTCGGCTTCACCTTCGGCGCCGACTTCGCCGACATCTTCGAGGTCCGCGGCATGCTCACGGCCGAGCACCCCACGATCGAGCCGCCCCTGATCGAGCCGGATCGGGTGGTGCTCGCGATGGTGGGGCGCGACGGCGTGCGGCGGGAGACCCGGATCTCCTTCGGCCCGAAGCCTGACGACGTGCGGATCGAGGACGAGGTGGTGCACGCGACCTTCCGTCTCAACCTGGGCCCCTACCAGACGAAGCTGGTGAGCCTGGTGGTGGACCCGGTGGTCGGGGACCGGGAGCCGCCGGCGATCGAGTTCGACGTCGCGGTGCACCGTCTCCGGCGCTCCTACGAGGAGTGGGAACGGGGCTGCACCAGGGTGGTGACCGACAACGAGCTGTTCAACGAGCTCCTCGACCGGAGCCTCCGCGATCTGCGGGCGCTCGCGGCACCGACCGACGGCGGGGAGGTGATCGAGGCCGGCATCCCCTGGTACGCGACGGTGTTCGGTCGGGACTCGCTCATCACCTCGCACCAACTGCTCTCCATCAACCCCAGGCCGGCCCGGGAGACCCTGCGGTTCCTCGCCGTCCACCAGGGCACGACGGTGGACGACTGGCGGGACGAGCAGCCGGGGAAGATCCTCCACGAGGTGCGCCGGGGCGAGCTCGCCGGCGCGGGCATCGTGCCCCACACCCCGTACTACGGGTCGGTGGACTCGACGCCCTGGTTCCTCATCCTGTTCGCCCAGCACCTGCGGTGGACGGCCGACCTCGCCTTCGCCGAGGAGCTGCTGCCGGCGGCCGAGGCGGCGCTGCGTTGGATCGACGCGTACGGGGACCTCGACGGGGACGGGTTCGTCGAGTACCTGTGCCGCTCGCCGGGCGGGATCCGCAACCAGGGCTGGAAGGACTCGAACGACGCCGTCGTCCACGCCGACGGGCGTCTGGCCGAACCCCCCATCGCGCTCGCCGAGGTCCAGGCCTACGTCTACCTGGCGAAGGAGCGCATGGCCGACGTGTACGAGGCGCTCGGCCGCCCGGCGGAGGCGCGCCGGATGCTCGCCGAGGCCGAGGAGCTCCGCCGGCGCTTCAACGAGGCGTTCTGGATGGAAGACGAGCGGTACTTCGCGATGGCCCTCGACGCCGACAAGCGGCAGGTGCGGACCGTGACCTCCAACCCGGGACACGCCCTGTACTGCGGCATCGTGGACGAGGACAAGGCCTCGGCTCTGGCCAAGCGCCTGCTCGCGCCGGACATGTTCTCGGGGTGGGGGGTGCGGACCATGAGCAAGTCCGCCCTCGCGTACAACCCGATGAGCTACCACAACGGCTCGGTCTGGCCCCACGACAACGCGCTGATCGCGGCCGGCCTGAAGCGCTACGGGTTCGTGCGAGCGACCAACCGGGTGGCGACGGCCCTGTTCGACGCGGCCATCGCGGCCGACTACATGCGCCTGCCGGAGCTGTTCTGCGGCTTCACCCGCCGCACCCCGAACCGCCCGGTGAGCTACCCGGTCGCCTGCTCGCCCCAGGCCTGGGCGGCCGGCTCGCCCTTCCTCCTGCTCCAGGCGATGCTCGGGATCTCGGCGCGGGCGCACCGGAACCTGCTCACGATCAACAAGCCGCAGCTGCCGACGTGGCTGAACACGGTCGAGGTCCGGGACCTCGCCGTGGGGAGCTCGCGCATCTCGATGCTCTTCCGGCGCGAGGGCGAGATCACCGCGTTCTCCGTCCTCTCCCGGGAGGGCGACGTCCGCGTGGTGCTGGAGGAGTAGCCCGGCCGTTCAGCGGAGGCAGGGGCCGGTGTCGGCGGCGGTCGTCCGGGTCGCGGCGGCCTCCACCTCGTCGAGGATCTCGGTGCTCCGGATCGCGTAGCCGATCCCCGGATCCACGCTGGAGGCGGCGAACACGACGCCGGCCACGCGCCCGTCGGGGAGCACGAACGGGCCGCCGGAGTTGCCCGGGCGCACGGTCGTCTGGAGCTCGTACACGGCGCGCTCGACGTCGGTCCGCCCGTAGATATCGCGACCGATGGCTTCGAGGGTCTGCCGCACGGCCGCGCCCTCGACGTCGAGCGGCCCGCCCTCCGGGTACCCGAGCACCGCACCCCCGGTGCCCCGCTCGACGTCGGTCCGAGAGAGCTCGAGCGGGGGGCCGAGCGGCTGCGCGAGCAGCAGCACGGCGAGGTCGAGCCGGGGGTCGAAGGCCACCGTGATGGCCCGGGTGCTCGCGCCGTCGGCCCGGCTCACCTGCGGCTCTGCGACGCCGGCGACGACGTGGGCGTTGGTGACGACGTAGCGGTCCGCGACGATGAACCCGCTGCCCTCCTGGATCTGGTCGCACGCGCGCCCCACGATCTTCACGGCGCTGCCCGCGGCGAGCTCGGCCGCTCGCTCGGCCTCACGCTCGGTCGGTCCCTCGACGGGCGCGGCCGGAGCCGGCGGGATGCCCTCGAAGACCTCGGGGAAGCCGAAGCGGTTGAGGAAGCGGCGGACCTGGCTCACCACGGACGGCGGGTCGGGCAGGGTGGAGTCCAGGCCGCGCACGATGGCCGAGCCCCGGACCTCGGCCGCCACCTGTGGGAAGGGGCCGTTCACCAGGTTCAGGGCCACGAACCAGATCGCGAGGAGCGTCGCGAGGAGCGTGACCCCCGCCCCGCCGGCGGCATCGAGCGCTCCGAACCGGGACCGTCGCGCGTGGGACCGCATGCGGGTGCCGAGCAGCCACCCGGCGGCCTCGCCGAGGGCCGCGCAGGAAAGGAGGGCCCCGAGGGTCACGAACGCCTCGGAGGCGGGGTTCGCGAGGGGCGCGGCCAGACGCGGTGCGAGCAGCGCGCCCGCGGCGAGGCCGAGGAGCAGGCCGCCGTAGGCCGCGACCTGCAGGACCGCCCCGCGACGGTAGCCGGACGCGACCGCCACGACGAGGACGGCGGCGAGGAGCACGTCGAGGCCGTTCACGTCGGCAGTATCTCCCCCGGGACGCTCGGACGACGCCCGGACCCCCGGTAGACTCCAGGCGAGATGGTCACCATCGCCCACATCTCCGACCCCCACGTGGGCTCGCCGTACTTCGTTCCGAACATGATGCAGCGGGTCATCGCCGAGCTGAACGAGCTCCGCCCCGATGTGGTCATCAACACCGGCGACCTCACGAACGAGGGGTACCGGCAGGAGTACAAGACCTGGCTCGCCTACGCTGAGCGGATCGAGGCCCCCATGCACACCGTGCCGGGGAACCACGACGCTCGCAACGTGGGCTACCTCCACTTCGAGGAGCTGATCGGCCCCCGGTACTGGAGCGTCGAGGTCCAGGGGGTGCGGATCGTGGGGGTGGACTCGAGCGAGCCGGACCTGAACGAGGGCATGGTCGGGCGGATGCACTACGGCTGGATCCAGCAGCAGTTCGCGGAGCCGGCCGAGGTGAAGATCTTCGTCCTTCACCACCACCTCCTGCCGATCCCCGGCACGGGCCGGGAGCGGAACATCGCGATCGACGCGGGGGACGTCCTCGAGGAGCTCGTGACGGCCGGGGTGAACATCGTGCTCTCGGGGCACAAGCACGTCCCCTACGTCTGGCACCTGGAGAACCTCTGGATCGCGAACGCGGGGACCGTGGCGTCGCTGCGCGTGCGCGGGTACACGAAACCCTGCTACAACGTGGTCGAGATCGACGGCGACGAGGTGCGCATCATGCGGCGCTACCCGTTCGGGGGAGCCTCGATGATCGCCCACTTCTCGCTCTCCACCGACGAGCAGTACTACCGGGAGTTCGAGCCGCCGGTCCAGCAACGAGCCACCGCGCCGCTCGGCGACTGACCCTGCGGCGCCGGCATCGGAGAGGCGCGCGTGAAGGTCCTCGTCCTCGTGGACGGCGAGCACTACCCGCCGGTGACCCGGTGGGGGATCGCCGCCGCGCGCGCTCGCGGCCATGAGGTCCTCGGCGCCCTCCTGGTGGGCGGGTCCGAGAAGCTCGCGGTGGGCGGGCCTCCCGACCTCGGCGTGCCGACCCGCGTCGCGGGCGAGGACCCGCGCGCCGCCCTGGCCGCGGCCCTGGACGAGCTGGCGCCGGAGGGGGTGGTGGACCTCTCCGACGAGCCGGTCCTCGGCTACCGGGAACGGATGGAGCTCGCCGCCGTCGCGCTCGCTCGGGGGGTGCCGTACCTCGGCTCGGACTTCCGGCTCGAGCCGCCGATCTCCGGTCCGCCCCTCGCCGCGCCGACCGTCGCCGTGATCGGCACCGGGAAGCGGACCGGCAAGACGGCG
>ML214202.1:0-6240 GCA_004366195.1 Actinomycetota bacterium | reverse complement strand
CGCGGCGGCCGCGGGCCGGAACCCGGTGGTGGTGGCCATGGGGCGCGGCGGCCCGCCGGAGCCCCAGGTCGCGCCGGCGGGCTCCGTCACCCTCGAGCGGCTGCGGGACCTGGTGCGGGCCGGCGAGCACGCCGCCTCGGACTACCTGGAGGACGCCGTAACCACCGGGGTCACCACCATCGGGGCGCGGCGGGCCGGCGGAGGGCTCGCCGGCGCCCCGTACGTCTCGAGCGTACGGCCGGCGGCGGAGCTCGCCGTCGCCCTGGGGGCGGGCCTCGTCGTCCTGGAGGGGAGCGGGTCCTCGATGCCGCCGGTGCCCTGGGACGCGGGGGTGCTCGTCGTCCCGGCGTCCGTGAACCCCGAGTACGTGGCCGGCTACCTGGGACCGCTCCGCCTGTTGCTATCGGACCTGGTGGTTGTTACGATGGCGCACGGCCCGACCGGGCACGAGCACCTCTCCACCCTCAGATCCCACGTTCGGCGGCTGCGCGACGATGCCCGGTTCGTCGCAACGGGGTTCGAGCCGCTGCCGCTGAGCGACATCCGAGGGCGAGACGTGTTCCTGGCCACCACGGCGCCGTTCCGGGTCGCCCGGGCACAGGCGGAGCACCTGGAGACGGCGTACGGGTGTCGCGTGGTGGGGTGGAGCGCCCGCCTGGCGGATCGAGCCGGGCTGGCCGAGGAGATGGAGGCTGCGCCCAGGTACGACGTGCTCCTCACCGAGCTGAAGGCGGCGGCGGTGGACGTGGCCTGCGACCTGGCGCTCCGGCGAGGGGCGGAGGTCGTCTTCATGGACAACCGCGCGGTCCCGCTGGAGGGGGAACCCGGCCCCCGGGGGGAGCTCCTTCGCACGATCGAGCTCGCCGAGCGGCGCTTCCAGGAGCGGCGGTAGGACATGACGAGGGACACCAAGAGCCCGCACATCCTGATCTCGAACCGGGAGCCCGGCCTCCCGTACTCGAAGGGCCTCATGGCCTCCCAGGTCATGGTCACCGGGCTCTCGCCGGTCCGGGCGTACCAGGTCGCCGAGGAGATCGAGGCCCGGCTGCTCGAGCTCGGCGGTCGCACGGCCACGAGCGAGACCCTGGACCGGGTGACGCTCGCGGTGCTCGAGGAGGTGGCCGGCGAGCGGTACGCCAAGAACTACCTGCGGTGGCGGGAGGTGGAGGCCCTCGACGTGCCCCTCGTCGTGCTGATCGGCGGGACGACGGGGGTGGGCAAGTCGACGATCGCGACCCAGCTCGCCGCGCGCCTGGGCATCGTGCGGGTGGTGGCGAGCGACGCGGTGCGCGAGGTCATGCGGGCGATGTTCTCGCGGGAGCTGATGCCGGCCCTCCACGCCTCGTCCTTCGAGGCGGGGGCGGCGCTCCGCGAGCCGCCCGGGCGGGACGCCGCGATCGTCGGGTTCCGCGAGCAGATCTCGGCCGTGGCCGTCGGCCTGCAGGCGCTCGTGGAGCGCGCGGCGATCGAGGGCACCGACATCATCCTGGAGGGCGCCCACATCGTGCCGGGGTTCCTGAACGAGGAGGCGTGGCGGGACCGCGTGCTCGCCGTCCCGGTGGTGATCACCGTCGAGGACGAGGACGTCCACCGGCAGCACTTCGTCGCCCGTTGGAGCGACCATGAGGGGCGACCGGCCGCCCGGTACCTGGAGGGGTTCGAGAACATCCGGCGTATCCAGCGGTTCATCAAGAGCCAGGCGCTGTCCCACGGCGTCCCGGTCGTGCCGAACTACGACTTCGACCACACGCTGGCGGCGGTGATCGACCTGATCATGGAGCGCGTGATGGAGCACGCCACCGCGGTCGGCTCGGCCCGACGCGGCGCGGCAGAGGGGGGTGGCAGGTGAAGCTGTTCCTGGACACGGCGAACATCGAAGAGATCCGCGAGATCAACCGCTGGGGGGTGCTCGGCGGCGTCACGACGAACCCCACGCTGGTCGCCAAGGAGCGCTCGGACCCCCTGCAGCTGTGGAAGGAGATCCTCGCCGAGGTGGCGGGACCGGTCTCCCTCGAGACCACCGAGCTGGATGCCGATGGGATGTACCGGCAGGGCGTGGAGCTCGCCGGGCTCGGCCCGAACGCCGTCGTGAAGGTGCCGATGACCCCGGCGGGGCTGGAGGCGGGCTCGCGCCTGGTGAAGGATGGGATCAGGATCAACGTGACGCTGGTGTTCTCGCCGGCGCAGGCTATCCTTGCGGCCGAGATCGGCGCGTTCATCGTCTCGCCGTTCCTCGGGCGGCTGGACGACGTGAGCGCCGACGGCATGGACCTGCTGCGGCGGATCTGCGAGATCTACCAGGTCCAGGGCTACGAGACGAACGTGCTCGCCGCCTCGCTGCGCCACCCGATGCACGTGGTGGAGGCGGCGGCGGCGGGAGCGGACATCGCGACGATGCCGTACGCGGTGTTCCGGCAGTTGGTGAAGCACCCCCTCACCGACATCGGGTTGGAGAGGTTCCTCCAGGACTGGAAGGGTCTGCGGGAGGAGCTGGAGGAAGGAGCCTAGGTTGATGACGATCGATCGCAGCACCCTCGAGGGCAAGGTCGCGGCCGAACTGCACCGCTTGGCGAGCGACCTCGGGATCGAGGGGCACCAGCGCCTGAAGAAGGCGGAGCTCATCGAGACGATCCTGGCGCACGCGAACGGCGAGCGTCGGGGGACGACCGCGACGGAGCCCCCGACCGCGCCGGCCGCGGCCCCGGAGGCCTCGGCGGGTCCCGGGCCGGTCGGCGACGGGGGTGGACCCGGTTCGGTGGCGGAGACGGCCCCGGCGACCGTGTCCGCGGGGACGGTCGAGGCCCCGCCCGGGGCCACGACGGTGTCGGAGCGGACCGCCGCGCCGACGGAGGAGCGGACCGAGGAGCGCCCGCAGACCCCGGTGGCCCCGGAGCGACCCCCCGTCCCCGAGCGGACGGAGCGCCCGGAGGGGCAGCGCCCGGAGGGCCGTCGGCGCCTGTCGCGCGAGGAGCGGCGGCGCCTGCGGGAGGAGCGGCGGCAGCGCGAGCTCGAGATGCGGGAGGAGGAGATCGCGAACGCCCCCACGGCGACCGGGATCCTCGACATCCTGCCGGAGGGGTACGGGTTCCTTCGAACCTCCGGGTACCTGCCCGGGCCGGACGACATCTACGTCTCGCTCTCGCAGGTCCGCCGGTTCGCTCTCCGCAAGGGCGATGTCGTCACGGGGAAGATCCGGCCCCCGCGGGACAACGAGAAGTACCCGGCCCTGCTGCAGATCGAGAGCGTGAACGGGCTCGACCCCGAGACGGCGAAGGCCCGCCCGGTGTTCGAGAAGCTCACCCCGCTGTTCCCGAACGAGCGCTTCCGCCTGGAGACGGGGCCCGAGGACATCACGGGGCGGATCATCGACATGATCGCCCCGATCGGGAAGGGGCAGCGCGGGATGGTCGTCTCGCCGCCGAAGGCCGGCAAGACCACGGTGCTGAAGAACATCGCGAAGGGCATCCTGCACTCGGCCCCCGAGACCCACGTGATCATCCTCCTCGTCGACGAGCGGCCGGAGGAGGTCACGGACTGGCAGCGCACGGTCCAGCCCGCGGAGGTCGTCTACTCGACCTTCGACAAGCCGCCGGACCAGCACATCCAGGTGACGGAGCTCGTCCTGGAGCGCGCCAAGCGCCTGGCCGAGATGGGCAAGGACGTCGTGATCATCCTCGACTCGATCACCCGCCTCGCCCGCGCCTACAACCTTGCCGCCCCGGCCTCGGGGAAGATCCTCTCCGGCGGTATCGACTCCACCGCGCTCTACCCGCCGCGGCGGTTCTTCGGCGCGGCCCGGAACCTGGAGGAGGGCGGGAGCCTCACGATCATCGCGAGCGCCCTGGTCGAGACCGGCTCGCGGATGGACGAGGGGATCTTCGAGGAGTTCAAGGGGACGGGCAACATGGAGATCCGCCTCGACCGGGCCCTGAGCGAGAAGCGCCTGTTCCCCGCGATCAACGTCGAGGCCAGCGGCACGCGCAAGGAGGAGCTGCTCATGCCGCCCGAGGAGCTCGCGCTCGTCTGGCGGCTGCGGCGGGTCCTCCACGCGCTCGAGCCGGCCGCCGCCATCGAGCTGCTCATCGACAAGATCCGCGCGACGAAGTCGAACGAGCAGTTCCTGCGGGAGATCGCCAAGGCGCCGGCGTCGTGATCCGTCCCCCTGAAGGAGCGATGATGAAGCAGGGCATCCATCCCGAGTACGTGATCGCCACCGTGCACTGCTCGTGCGGGAACACGTTCCAGACCCGCAGCACGAAGGCCGAGCTCCGGGTCGAGATCTGCGCCCGGTGCCACCCCTTCTACACGGGCAAGCAGAAGCTCGTGGACACCGGCGGCCGCGTCGAGCGGTTCCAGCGGCGGTACGGGCGCACGCCGAGCGCCTAGGGCCGGCGGGCCGGATGGCGAGGGAGCAGCCGCAGCCGCACCCCGAGCACTTCTACGGCGGCCAGGCCGTCGTGGAGGGTGTGATGATGCGCGGTCGCCGCATCTGGGCCATCGCGGTGCGACGTCCGGACGGTTCGCTCCACCTGGAGTCGCACGCGATCCGCTCGGTCGCCGACCGACACCCGATCCTCCGCCGGCCGCTCCTGCGGGGGGTGATCGCCCTGGGCCAGGCGCTCGCGATCGGCTTCCGCGCGCTCGCGATCTCGGCGAGGGAGTCGGCGCCGGAGGAGGAGCAGCTGAGCTCGCGCCAGATGGCGATCTCGATGGCGATCGCGGTCGCGTTGTTCCTCGGCATCTTCATCGTGATCCCCGCGGCAGCGTCCCGCTGGGTCGGGCACCGGGTGGACTCGAGCGTCCTGGTGAACGCGGGCGAGGGCGTGTTCCGGGTCGCCCTGTTCCTCGGCTACCTCGCGCTGATCGGGCGGACGCGGGAGATCCGGCGGGTCTTCGCCTACCACGGAGCGGAGCACAAGACGATCGCGGCCTACGAGCACGGCGAGGAGCTCACGCCGGAGCGGGTGGACCGGTACTCGACCCTCCACGTCCGGTGCGGGACGAACTTCCTCCTGATCGTGATGGCCATCACGATCTTCGTCTTCGCCCTGTTCGGGAACCCCGGGATCTGGTGGCGGATCGGTTCGCGGATCGTCGCCATCCCGCTCATCGCCGGCCTCGCCTTCGAGGTGCTCCGGCTCGGCGCCCGCTACCCCGACTCCCGGCTCATCCATGCCCTCATGGTGCCCGGCCTGTGGCTCCAGAAGATCACCACCCGGCCGCCGGAGCCGGGCATGATCGAGGTCGCGATCGCCTCGTTCCACGAGGTCCTGCGCCGCGAGGCGGAGCTCGAGCCCCACGGAGGTGCACAGCCGGGTCCGCCCGAGCGGCCCGGAGCGTAGGTGGGTCCGGTCGATCTCGGGGCGTCGGTCCGGTGGAGCTTCACGCTCCTTGCGCCGAGAAGCCGGCCGGGGTCGTTGCATCCGTCCTTCCCGGGGCTAGCATGCTGCGCGAACCCCGCGAACAGGAGGCTTCCCCATGTCGTCCACCCACCTCGACCTTCCGGTGCTGATGAGCGCCGATCAGATCCGTCGCCGCGAGTTCGTCGCCGTCCGGCGCGGGTACGACCCCACCCAGGTTCGGGAGTTCCTGGAACAGGTCGCCGAGCAGGTCCAGCAGCTCGAGGCCATGCTCCGGGAGGCGCGGTCCGAGGCCGACGCGGCCGTCCGGGCGGCGAGCCAGCCCAAGGCCGACCCCTACGAGCGGCTCGCCAACCGCGTGGCCGGTCTCCTGCGCGCGGCGGACCAGGAGGCCGAGCGCCTGCGCGGTGAGGCCCGCGCGGAGGCCGAGCGGATCCTCGCCGAGGCGAGGGCCGACGCGGAGCGGATCCGCGCCGAGGCGGAGTCGCGGGCCGCCGAGCTCCGCGCCGAGGCCGAGTCCGCGCTCCGCGAGGCTCGCGAGCAGGCCGACCGGACGATCGCCGGGCTCGCGACGAAGCGGGACGAGCTCGTGGAGCAGCTCGCCGAGATGCAGCAGCGGCTGGTGGGGGTGGCCAGGGAGCTCGAGTCCACGATCTCGGCGCGAGAGCCGGTCGCGGCGCTCGCGCACGTGCTCACGCTGCGGTTCGGCGAGCCCGAGCCGGAACCCCCGCACGAGGGGGACCCGGTCGTCGACGTCCGCGCGGCGATCGAAGGCCTGGCCCGGCGGCTGGAGACGCCGCTCGCGCGGGCGCTCGCCGGTCGGGCGGAGGTGAGCGTGCTGCCTGTGAGGAGCCAGATGGGCAGCGGCTCCCTGCCGGTC
>SIRV01000247.1 GCA_004366195.1 Actinomycetota bacterium | reverse complement strand
CGGGCGGGGCTCGCGCTCGGTCCCCCGAGGCAGCGCTACGACGAGCGCTACGCGGTCGGGCACATCATCAGCCAGAGCGTCCCGGCCAAGGATCGCGTTCCGAAGGGCACCGAGATCACGGTCGTCGTGAGCAAGGGCCCCGCCCCGGTGCCGGTGCCGAACGTGATCGGGAAGACCCGGGAGGACGCGGAGGCCCTGCTCGGCGCGACCTGGGTGGTGGACGTGCGCGAGCGCTTCTCCGACGAGATCGAGCGCGGGCGCGTGATCTCCCAGACCCCCGCGCCGAAGGAGGAGCTCCAGCCCGGCGGAGCCGTCACGATCGTCGTCTCCCTGGGGCCGCGGACGCTCCCGGTCCCCGACCTCGTCGGCATGACGCGGGATGCGGCCGCGGAGGAGCTCCGCGCGCTCGGGCTCGTGCCGTCCGTGATCGAGCTCCCCGGCGCCACCGGCGAGCTCACCGTGGCCACGCAGCTGCCGCTCGCCGGCACGGTGGTGAAGGCGGGCTCGACGGTGACGATCTACGTCGGGTGAGGTTCGGCGCGCACATCGGCTCGCGCGGCGGCCCGCGAGCCGAGCGCACCGTGATCGAGGAGGCCCGCGCCGTCGGCGCCGAGCTCGCGCAGGTGTTCCTCTCCAACCCTCGCGCGTGGGCCGCACCGCGGATCGACGCGGCGGAGCGGTTCGGCGCCGCGTGGCGCGAGGCGGGGATCGGCCCGCTCTACGTCCACGCGCCGTACCTGGTGAACATCGCCTCCCCGAACCCGGGGTTCCACGCGCGCTCCCGCGAGCTCGCGCTCGTGACGGTCGAGGCGTGCGAGGCGGGTGGGGCCGCGGGCTTCGTGCTCCACGCGGGCTCCGGCGGCCCGTCCGAGCCGGGTCAAGCGCGACGCCGGGCTGCCGCCGTCCTGCGCGAGGCCGCCCGCGCCGCCCGCCGAACGCGGATCCTCGTGGAGCTCATGGCCGGGACGTCCGGTGCCGTGGCCTCCACCCTCGGGGAGGCCCGCGCCCTCCTGGACGAGGTCGGCGAGGAGCGGCTCGGGCTCTGCCTCGACACGTGCCACCTCTTCGCCGCCGGCTACGCCCTCGACGAGCCCGACGGCGTGGAGGCCCTGTTCGAGGAGCTCGACCGGCTCGGCCTGCGGGGGAGGCTCGCGCTCGTGCACGCGAACGACGCGAAGCACCCGCGCGGCTCGCGTCGGGACCGCCACGAGCGGATCGGGGAGGGGCACATCGGGGGGGAGGGGTTCTTCGAGCTCCTGCACCGGCCGGAGCTCGCCGACCTCGACCTGGTGCTCGAGACCCCCGCCGACCGCGAGCAGCGCGCCCGGGAGCTCGCCACGCTCCGGCGCCTCGCGACCTGAGCCCTACGGCTCGTCCTCAGCCCCCGGCCGTTCCTGGTACGCGTAACGCTCCTCTCGCCAGGGGTCGGCGTGGACGTGGTACCCGCGCTCCTCCCAGAAGCCCCGGCGGTTGCGGTCGGTGAGCTCGAGTCCCCGGAGCCACTTCGCGCTCTTCCACCCGTAGCGCTTGGGCACCACCAGCCGGAGCGGGTACCCGTGCTCGGGCGTGAGGTCCTCCCCGCCGTGGGCCCAGGCGAGGAGCACGTCCTCGTCCATCATGGCCTCGAGCGACAGGTTGGAGGTGTAGCCGTGCTCGCAGTGGGCGATCACCCATCGGGCCCCGGGCTTCGGCCTCGCCCGCTCCGCGAGGACCCGGAAGGGGACGCCGGTCCACGCGTTGTCCAGCGTCGTCCAGCCCGTCACGCAGTGCATGTCGGCGACGACCGTCACCGCCCCGAGGGCCTTCAGCTCCGCGTAGCTGAGCCGGAGCGGCTGCTCGACCAGCCCGAAGACCCGGAGGTCCCACGTGCTCTCGTCGAAACGCGGCACGGTCCCGAAGTGCAGGACCGGCCACGTCTTCACCAGGCGCTGCCCCGGCGGGATCCGCCCGGCGATCGCTCCCCGTCCCTCGGCCCCCACCGTGTCCCCTCCCCCCGCACGCCTCAGCGCGCGACGATCTCCCGCCACGCGGCCAGCGCGAACCCCACGTCCTCGTCCGAGACGTCGACGTGGGTCACCATGCGCACCTTGCCGGCGACGAAGGTCGCGCCGACGCCGGCATCACGCAGCCGACCGATCGTCTCGAGCGGATCCCGGCCGACCGCCGCGGTATCCACGAACACCATGTTCGTCTCGACGTCGGCGGGGTCGACGGACCCCGGCAGGATCTCGGCCACCCCCTCGGCCAGGCGGCGCGCTCGCTCGTGGTCCTCGTGCAGGCGCTTCGGCCCCTGCTCGAGGGCGACGAGCCCCGCGGCGGCGAGGATCCCGGCCTGCCGCCATCCCCCGCCGTAGAGGATCTTCAGCCGCCGCGCCTCCCCCATCAGCTCCCCCGGGCCGCAGACGAGCGAGCCGACGGGGGCGCCGAGGCCCTTCGACACGCAGAACATGAGGGTGTCCACCTCGGCCGCCATCTCGTCCACCGGCACCCCGCTCGCCACGCTCGCGTTGAAGATCCGGGCGCCGTCGAGGTGCACCGGGACCCCGTGGTCGTGGGCCACCTTCGCGATGGCCCGCAGGTCCTCGAGGGCCATCACGCGCCCGCCGGCGTGGCCGTGGGTGTTCTCCAGGGCGACGACGTCCACCACCTCGACATCCTCCGGGTCGGGCGCGAGGGACGCGGTCACCTGCTCGGCCGTGATCCGCCCCCGGCGGTCGCCGCGGATGGTCTTGAACGCCATCCCCGCGAGCGCCGCCGAGCTCATGACCTCGGTGGTCGCGACGTGCGCCGTGGCCTCCGCGACCACCAGGTGGCCGGTTCCTCGGAAGTGGAGGCGGAGACCGATCTGGTTCGCCATCGTGCCGGTCGGCACGTACAGCGCGGCCTCCTTGCCGGTGATCTCGGCCGCCCGCTCCTGGAGCCGGTTCACGGTGGGGTCGTCCCCGAACCAGTCGTCCCCCACCTCGGCCGAGGCCATCGCCCGCCGCATGGCCTCGGAGGGCTTCGTCACGGTGTCGGAGCGCAGGTCGACCCGGTAGCTCGCCACGGCCGGCCAGTATAGGCTCGTTGACCCTCCGGACCGGCCACAGTAGGGTCGCACCTGCCCGTAGGTCCATCGCCACGAGGCCTGCTCCGTGTGCCCGATGAGTCATCCGTGAAGGAGACGAGCGGATGAACGCGAGGATCCGAAGAGCCCTCGTCCTCGGTCTCTGCACGGCCGGGTTGGCTGCGGTCCTTCCGGCGCCGCCGGTCGCGGCGAGCGTCACCGTCGTCCGCCCCCCGTACACCTTCCGCGCGTTCCGTTGGGAGGACCAGCAGGTCCGGGTCCTCACCTTCGTGGGCTCCCCCGCCGTCTCGATCCGGATGAGGCTGGCCGGGAAGACGTTCGGGAGCAGGCGCACGACCAGCCGCATCGGCACCCGCGCCGACGGGGTGGCCGCCGTCAACGGCGGCTTCGTGGCGAGCGGAACCGGGGCGCCGCGTCACCTCACCGTCGTGGGTGGGGAGATCATCACCTCCGGAGCCCTCTGGACGCAGCCCGGCGTCGCGCTCTCCATCAGCCGGGATGGGTCGCGGGCCTGGATCGGACGACCGCGACTCCGCGTCGAGGTACGGACCTCCACCACCGCGTTCGAGGTCGCGAGCTGGAACGCCCGGCAGCCGTGGCGCTCGAACGCGGCGGCGTTCACGGCCAGGGGCGGGGACGAGATCGTGCCGACCGTGGACTCGTGCTGGGCCCTGCTCGAGCCGGTGAGCGGCGTGCGGACCGCCGCCCGGACCTACCGCGTGGCCGCGCTCAGGACGAGCGCGGACTGCGACCGCCCCCCGATCCGGCCGCCATCGGGGCGCTTCCACTGGGTGGTCGTCGGCGGCCGACCCGTCGCGGGGCTGGCCTTGGGGGAGCTCGTGGCGATGGAGGTGGATCTCGGCCATCCCGGCGTGACGGACGTCTTCGGCGGCCTCCCCCAGCTCGTGGACGACGGCGTGAACGTGGGGCCGGCGTGCTTCTCCACCTGCGGCCCCAAGCACGGGCCAGATCGCCCCTTCTACGCGCGGAACCCCCGGACGGCCGGGGGGACCGCGATGGGCTGCTCCGACGAGGATCCCCTCACGCCCTGCCGCTTCCTCCTGGTCACGGTGGACGGTCGCCAGCCGGGTTGGAGCACGGGTCTCCGCTTCCCCGACCTCGGGGAGCTGATGCTGGAGCTCGGCGCGTGGAACGCCGTGAACCTGGACGGCGGGGGCAGCACCACGATGTGGGTCCGGGACCGGAACGCCGCCTGCGAGGTGCGGACCGAGGTGGGGTGCCTCGTCAACCGCCCCCCGTACGGAGAGCGCGCCATCATCGACGCCGTCGTCCTCGGATGGTCATGAGCGGGGCGCCGCGGCCGCGAGGGGCGCGATGGAGCATCGCGATCGTCGCGACGCTGCTCGCCTGGGGCTTCCCTCTCCTCCCCTCGGCGCGGGCCGACGTGACGTGCTCGCGCGAGGGCGACGCGCTCTCCCTCGTCGGGAGCGCCGACCTCTCGCTCGCGCGCGACCCCGACGGTCTCATCCTCGCGGACGGGGCGGCGCTCTCGGGCGGGTGCGAGGGCGCCACGGTGGAGGACGTCGCCGCCCTCCGCGTGGAGACCGTGGGACGGGTCGCGCTCGACCTCGCGAACGGCGGTTTCCGGAGGAGCGACGGGACGACGGTCCCGATCGCCCTCACCGCGACGGGCACCGCGGACACCCTCGCCGTGCTCGGGACGTCGGAGCCCGAGGATCTCCTGATCGGGGGGGTCGGCGCGGACCTCACGGGGGACGGCACCCCCGACGTGTCCGGCCTGGAGACGGTCGAGACGGTGGAGCTCCGCCTCGGCTCGGGCGATGACGAGGCCGACCTCCGGGGCGGAGGCGATCTCGGATCGCCGTGGGGGGGCCCGACGATCCTGGAAGGCGCGGACGGGCACGACACGCTCCTGGGTGGGGAAGGCCCCGACCACCTGATCGGCGGGGCGGGCGACGACGACCTGCAGGGGGGCTCCGGAGAGGACCGGTTCGACGCCTCCGACGCGGCCGACGGGATGGACCTGCTGATCGGCGGCCCGGGCGACGACACGGCCGACTACGGCGCCCGCACGGAGCGCGTCTCCCTCCTCGCGCGCCAGCCGGACGCGAGCGGCGAGCGAGGCGAGGGCGACACCCTGATCGGGATCGAGACCCTGATCGGTGGAGCGGGGCCTGACGTCCTCATCGGCGTCGGCATGAACGAGACGCTGATCGGCGGGGGTGGGAACGACCGGATCAGCGGCGGATCGGGCTACGACGTCCTGCTCGGCGGCGGCGGGGACGACGTCCTCCGGGGGGATCGGGAGGACGACCGGCTCCGGGGCGGCGGGGGCCGCGACCTCCTGATCGGGGGCGATGGGGCGGACCGGCTCTCGGGCCAGGCCGACGACGACCGGCTGCGGGGGGGTCCGGGTCGGGACGGGCTCCACGGAGGACCGGGGTCGGACACCGCCTCCTTCGCGGACGCCCTCGGGCCGGTGGCGGTGGATCTCGCGGGCGGCTCCGTGAGCGGGGCCGCTGGGCGCGACCTGCTCACGGGGGTCGAGCACGTGGTGGGATCGCCGTTCGCCGACGTCATCGCCGGCGACCACCGAGCGAACCGCCTCATCGCGGGGCGCGGCCGCGACGACCTCGCCGGGGGGCGCGGCGACGACCTCCTCGATGGGGGCCGGGGGATCGACCGGGGCGACGGGGGGGCCGGCTCCGACCGGTGTCGGCACGTGGAGCGCGCGGTCTCCTGCAGCCTCGGGCCGGCGTCCGCCCGCGAAGGGCTCGACGGAGCTACGCTCCCTCGCGTCCTCGACCCCACCCTGACCTGGAACACCTTCCTCGGCGGGGGCGGCGAGGACTACGTCGCCGCCGTAGCGAAGGAGCCCACGGGTGGGAGCTACGTCGTCGGGACCAGCACGGCGAGCTGGGGCTCCCCCCTGCGAGCCTTCGGCGGGGGCGGCGCCGACGGGTTCGTCGCCCGGGTCGACGCGCGCGGGTCCGTCCTCTGGAACACCTTCCTCGGGGGCGCGGGGCAGGACGTCGCCTCCGACGTCGCGGTCCTCCCCGACGGTTCGATCGCCGTGAGCGGGTGGAGCGACCAGCCGTGGGGCACGCCCGTGCGGGAGCATCGGGGCGGCGCCGACGGGTTCGTCGCGCTCCTGGACGCGGCCGGTGCGCTCCGCACGCTCTCGTTCGTGGGCGGACCGGGCCGCGACCGTCTCGCTGGCGTCGCACCCTTGCCCGACGGCTCATCGGTGGTGGCGGTCGGCACGAGCTCGCGCTCCTGGGGGAGCCCGCTCGCTCCGTTCATCGGCGGCACCGACGTCTCCGTCGTCGACGTGCGGCGAACCGGGACCCTGCGGTGGAGCACGTTCCTCGGCGGCCCCGGGGACGACGAAGGAGCCGCCGTCGTCGCCGCCGCGGACGCGATCGTGGTGACCGGATCGAGCTCCGCCGGGTTCGGCTCCCCGATCCGCCCCTTCGGCGGGGGCGACCGCGACGCGCTCCTCGCCGCCTTCGACGCGAGCGGCGCGCTCCGATGGACCTCGTTCCTCGGGGGGGCGGGCATCGACCACGCCGCGAGCGTCGCGGCGCGCGCGGACGGCGGGGTCCTCGTCGGGGGCCGGAGCACGGCGCCGTGGGGCGAGCCGGACCGCGCCTTCTCCGGCCACGCCGACGGCTTCGTCGCCGTCCTCGGCTCCGGAGGGGACCTGGAGCGGAGCTCCTTCCTCGGGGGCTCCGGATGGGATCGCGTGGACTCGGTCGGCGCCGACGCGTCCGGCAACGCCTTCGCGACCGGGCGGAGCTCCGCGTCGTGGGGCTCGCCGCGCCGCGCGCACGCCGGAGGGGACGACGCGTTCCTCGCCCTCCTCGGCGAGGACGGGGACGTTCCCTGGCTCACGTTCCTCGGGGGGGACGGGAACGACGCCGGCGTCGACCTCACCTTCGCCGCCCAGGCGGTGTTCGCCGCCGGGATCAGCGACGCCGCCTGGGGCGAGCCGATCCGCGCCTTCCGGGGTGGCTGGACGGACGGGTTCGTCGCCGCGGTGCCGATGCGGACGATGGACGCCACGATCGCCCACCGTCCCCGCGGCCCCTACCTCGGTCGTGGGATCTTCAACACGACCGGGTACCGACAGACGCTCCGGGACGCTCTCCCCACGGGAGCGAGGGGCACCTTCTCCGTCCGCGTGTGGAACGACGGGGTGCTCCCCGATGGGATCCGGTTCGCCGGCTGCTCCCCCTCGCCCGGCTTCGGCGTCCGGTACTTCCGCGGCTCGACCGAGGTCACGGAGGCGGTGCGGGACGGCACGCTGACGAGCCCCACCCTGCCCCCGGGCGGTGGCGCCACCCTCCGCGTCGAGATCCTCGTCAAGCGGGCGGCGAGGGTGGGCGACGTCACGTCCTGCCGCATCGCGGGGTCCTCCGTGGCCTCACCGCGGGCGCGGGACGTCGTCCGGGTCGTCGTGCGGGTCGCGCCCGGCTGATCGGCGGGGACCGGTCCCCCGGCACAGGGACCCGGCACAGGTTCAGTACAGGAACATCGGCTTGCCGTCGACGTGCCGGATCTTCGGCCGGTACCGGTCCACGTCGTACAGCGCTCCGACGTCCACGCGCTTGACGCCCTGGCGGACGACCCCGATCGGCACGTTCACGTAGTTGCCGTTGCGGAGCGCCACCATGCGTCCGAACTCCCGTCCGATCACGAGGTCGGCGGCCATGACCGCGTAGTTGATGGCCACCATGAGGTCGAGCGAGTCGGGGCTGCCGGAGCGCATCAGGTACCCGAGCTGCTGGTAGATGATGCCCTCGCCGGTGATCTGCTTCAGCGCCTCGCCGGTCACCTGGCCGATGCCGCCGAGCTTGCGGTGGCCGTACGCGTCGGCGGTGCCGCCCATCACCATCTCGCCGCCGACCATCGTGGCGCCCTCGGAGATCGTCATCATCGCTTACCGGCTCGGGTTGGCGCGCTTGTCCTCCATGAGGAGCTGTGCGAGCTTCTCCACATCGAAGGGGACCTCGCTGATGATCGCGCGGTCCACCCCGGCCAGGTAGGCCGAGACGAGCGACGTCTCCCCGGAGTAGCGGCCGAACACCTCGACCACGGCGATCCGCTCGTGCGAGCCCGCGCTCGTGCGCAGCTGGTGGATGAAGATCACGGTGCGGGTGATCGCCGTCGAGAACCCGATGCAGTAGTCGGTGCCGTGGACGTCGTTGTCCATGGTCTTCGGGATGGCCACCACCGGCACGCCCTCGTCGTGGAGGCGGAGCGCGAAGGAGAGCGTGTCGTCCCCGCCGATCGGCACGAGCGCGTCGAGCTTCAGCGCCTCGATCACCCGAAGGACGTGGGGCGTATGGTCCCGGGCCTCATCGCCCTCGCGGCCCGCGCGCAGGAACGGCGGCTCCTCCGATGGACGGACGTTGGCGGGGTTCGTCCGCGAGGTGTGCAGGATCGTGCCGCCCGTCCGGTCGATGGTGCGCACGACCGCGGCGTTCAGGTCCATCGTGTTCGCCGCCACCGACTCGGGGTCGTCGGGATCGCACTCCAGGAGCCCGGCCCAGCCCCGCCGGATGCCGATCACGTCGTGGCCCTCCTCCTCGGCCCGGAGCGTCACGGCCTTGATGCACGCGTTGAGGCCGGGGACGTCGCCCCCGCCGGTCAGGATGCCGATCCTCATCGCCTCACCCTCCCCTGGTCGAAGAACACCTCGGCGACCCGGTAGAGCTCCTCCGGCACCGACCGCGTGCGGGCGGCCTCCCCGAGCGGGACGTCGATGAGCTCGTCGCCGCGCACCCCCACCATCCTCCCCCACCGACCGGCGGCCGCGAGCGCCACCGCGTGCTCGCCGAACCGCGTGGCGAGGATCCGGTCCTCGGCGACCGGCGTGCCGCCCCGCTGAACGTGCCCGAGCACCGTCACGCGCGTCTCGTAGCCGCTCCGCCGCTCGAGCTCCGGCGCGATGACGTGCGCGATCCCCCCGTAGCGCGGGAAGCCGCGCTCGTCCAGCGGGTACGGCGGGAGCTCGAACGTGCCCTCGGCCGGCACGGCTCCCTCCGCGACCACGACGATCGAGAACGAGTGACCGTGGCGGTGGCGCCGCCGCAGGTGCTCGGCCACCTCCTCCAGGTCGAAGGGCCGCTCCGGGATCAGGATCGCGTCGGCGCCCCCGGCGAGACCGGCGTGGATCGCGATCCAGCCCGAGCTCCGCCCCATCACCTCCACGAGCATCAGCCGGTCGTGGCTCTCGGCCGTCGTGTGGAGCCGGTCGATGGCGTCGGTCGCCACCTGCACGGCGGTGGCGAAGCCGATGCAGCGGTCGGTTCCGGCCAGGTCGTTGTCGATCGTCTTCGGGATCCCGAGGACCGGGTAGCCCTCCTCGAACAGACGCGCCGCGACCCCCAGCGTGCCGTCCCCACCGATCGCGACCAGCCCGTCGAGGCGCGCGAGCGCAGCGCGCACCTCCTCGATCCCACCCTCGGTGTAGGGGTTCGTCCCGGACGACCCGAGGATCGTCCCGCCCCGGTGCAGGATCCCCTGGACGGCCGCGTGGTCGAGCTCGCGCTCGCGTCCCTCGACCAT
>SIRV01000246.1 GCA_004366195.1 Actinomycetota bacterium | reverse complement strand
CGTTCACAAAGCCGGCGGCGAAGACCTCGAGGCGGAAGACAGCGGCGGCGCTGCGCTGCACCTCTGCCGCCGCCGGCAGGGCGGACAGGGCCAGCATCAGCAGGGCGACAGCGATGCGGCGAAGCGGCATGCCCGCCAGACGGCCCTCCTTCCGGCCGCTGCCAGGGGCAACGCCAGCCCGCGGCAGGGGCAGCCGCCGGTCTCCCGCGCGCGGCGCAGGCGCTCCCGACCGCGGTCGAGCTCGAAGGCCCAGGTCGCCACCTTGTGGCCGAAGGACGTCGGCTCGGCGTGCACGCCGTGGGTCCGCCCCACGATCGGGGTGGCCCGGTGGGCGAAGGCGAGGTCCGCCGTCACCTGGACCAGCCGGTCGAGCCTGCCGAGCAGCAGATCGGCGGCGGCCCGCAGCTGGAGCGCGAAGCCGGTGTCGAGCACGTCGGAGGAGGTCATCCCGAAGTGGATCCACCGCCCGGCCGGCCCCACCGACTCCGCGACGCACTGGACGAAGGCCGCGACGTCGTGCCGGGTCACCCGCTCGAGCTCCTCCACCCGGGCCACGGTGAAGGAGGCGCGCTCGCGGATGGCCCGGGCATCCTCCTCGGGGACCTTGCCGAGACGCGCCCAGGCCTCCACGGCGAGGATCTCGATCTCCAGCCAGTGGCCCATGCGCGCCTCGTCGGACCACACGGCCGCCATCTCCGGCAGCGCGTACCGCGGGATCATCGGAGGACCTCCTCGGCGCGGGCCCGGCTCCTCCTCACAGCCGCAGCCCCTCCGCCAGGTCGTCCTTGAACTTCCACAGGCGTGCCTGGATCTCGGGGTCGGCGACCCCCAGGATCTGGGCCGCCAGGATCGCGGCGTTCACCGACGCGTCGACCCCGACCGTCGCCACCGGGACGCCGCTCGGCATCTGGGCCGTCACGACGAGGGCCATCGTCCCGTCCATGTGCTCGGAGGCGATCGGCACCCCGATCACCGGGAGGATCGTGCGCGCCGCCAGCGCGGCCGCGAGGTGCCCGGAGATGCCCGTCGTGCCGATCAGGACCTTGAGCCCGCGCTCGAAGGCCGTCCGCGCGTACTCGTCGACGACGTCGGGGCTGCGCGAGGCCGACATCACCCGCGTCTCGTGGGGGATGCCGAGCTTCTCCAGGATCGCCCCCGCCTGCTGCATCACCGGCAGCTCCGAGGGCGATGCGACGAGGACCCCGACGAGCGGCTCGGTCATCCGGCTCCCCCTTCCGCCGCGGCCGCCGCGGCGATGTCCGAACGGTGGTGCATGCCCCGGAAGCGGATGCGCGCGAGCGCCTCGTAGGCGACCTCCCGGGCCCGCCCGATCGTGTCCCCGAGACCGCTCACCGCAAGCACCCGACCCCCGGCGGTGACCACTCTACCGTCTCGGAGCGCCGTGCCCGCGTGGAACACGACGGCGCCCGGGATCGCGGCCGCCTCCTCGAGCCCCTCGATCCCGAAGCCCGTCTCGTGGGCGCCGGGGTAGCCTCCGGAGGCCGCGACCACCGTCACGCAGGCGCCGTCGTCGAGCTCCACCCGCTGGTCCCCGAGATCCCCGCGGGCGCAGGCGAGGAGCGCCCGGGCGAGCCCCTCGCGGATCCTCGGCATGAGGACCTGGGCCTCGGGGTCGCCGAAGCGGCAGTTGAACTCCAGCACCCGCGGCCCGTCGGCCGTCAGCATCAGCCCCGCGTACAGGACGCCGCGGTACTCGACACCCTCGGCCGCCAGGGCCTCGGCCGTCCGCGCGAGCACCCCGCCCCAGATGGCCCGGGCCGCGGCCGCATCCACGAAGGGGACCGGGGAGTAGGCGCCCATGCCGCCGGTGTTCGGCCCGGCGTCCCCGTCCAGGGCCCGCTTGAAGTCCTGGGCCATCCCGAGCGGCACGACGCGACGACCGTCGGTGAGCGCGAAGGCCGAGACCTCGCGCCCGGCCAGGTGCTCCTCGACGAGCACCGTCGCCCCGGCCTCGCCGAAGGCGCCGCGGAGGAGGCAGTCCTCGAGCGCACGAACGGCCCGCTCGCGGTCCTCGGTCACGACCACGCCCTTCCCGGCGGCCAGGCCGTCGGCCTTCACGACGTACGGCGGCCCGAGCTCATCGAGGGCCCCGAGGCCGTCGGCCACGCTCGTCACCGCCCGCGAGCGCCCCGTCGGGATCCCGTACCGCTCGCAGAGCGCCTTGGCCCAGGCCTTCGAGCCCTCGAGCCGCGCACCGTCGCGCCCCGGGCCGAAGGTCGGCACGCCCCGCGCGCGGAGCTCGTCCGCGAGGCCGGCGACGAGCGGCGCCTCCGGTCCGACGACGACGAGGTCGACGCCCTCCCGCTCCGCGAGGTCGGCGACGGCCCCCACGTCGGTCGGGTCGAGCGCCACGCACCGCGCCTCGGCCGCGATACCCGGGTTGCCGGGCACGGCCAGGACCTCCCCGACGTCAGGGTCACGCGCGAGGCGCCACGCCAGGGCGTGCTCCCGGCCGCCGCCGCCGACGACGAGGACCCGGAGGCTCACGGCGAGCCCCTCACGGCACCGGCAAGCTCTGCTCCCGAGCCGGTCCGACGGAGACCATCCGGACCGGCACCCCGATGAGCTCGCTCACGAGCTCCACGTACCGCCGCGCGGCGCGCGGCAGGTCCTCCAGGGACCTCGCCGCCCCAAGGTCCTCCTCCCAGCCCTCGACCTCCTCGTACACCGGCTCGGCCCGGTGGATGAGGGACTGGTGGGGCGGCACGTCCTCGAACGTGCCGCCGTCGGCCCGGTACGCGACGCAGACCTTGATCCGCTCGAACCCCGACAGCACGTCGAGCTTGGTGAGGAACAGCTCGGTGAGCCCGTTCACGCGGGCCGCGTAGCGGAGGATCACCGCGTCGAACCACCCGCACCGGCGCTTGCGGCCGGTCGTCGTCCCGTACTCCCGGCCCCGCTCCCCCATCCGCGCGCCGTCCGGCCCCAGGTCCTCGGTGGGGAAGGGCCCCGCGCCGACCCTGGTGACGTAGGCCTTCGTCACCCCGATCACCCGGTCGACCTGGTGAGGACCGATCCCGGCCGAGGCGAGCGCGTACCCGGCCACCGGGTTCGAGGAGGTCACGAACGGGTAGGTCCCCTTGTCGAGATCGAGCATCGTGCCCTGAGCCCCCTCCAGCAGGACGTTCTTGCCCTCCCGGAGCCCGTCGTACAGCAGGCGCGAGGTGTCCACGACGTGCGGGCGGAGGCGCTCCGCGTAGCCCATGTAGTCCTGGACGATCTTCTCCGCCTCGAGCGGCAGGCGGTTGTAGACCTTGGTGAGGAGGAGGTTCTTCTCCTTCAGGACCACGTCGAGCTTCTCGCGGAAGATCTTCTCGTCGAACAGGTCCTGGATCCGCAGGCCGATGCGGGCCGCCTTGTCGGCGTAGGCCGGCCCGATCCCGCGCTTCGTCGTACCGAGCGCGTGCTTGCCGAGGTAGCGCTCGGTCACTTTCTCCAGCTCCAGGTGGTACGGCATGATCATGTGCGCGTTGTTCGAGACGCGCAGGCGGCTCACGTCCAGGCCGAGCGCCTCCAGGGCGTCCATCTCCTCCAGCAGGACCCGCGGGTCCACGACCACCCCGTCGGCGATCACCGAGGTGATGTGGGGATACAAGATCCCCGAGGGCACGAGGTGCAGCCGCAGCTCGTGCCCCTGGGCGACGATGGTGTGGCCGGCGTTGTTGCCCCCCTGGTAGCGGACCACGAAGTCCATGTGGTCCGCGAGGTAGTCGGTGGCCTTGCCCTTGCCCTCGTCCCCCCACTGGGTCCCGATCACGATGGAGGCCGGCATGACGACCTCAGTGTATCGGCGGGCCTCCCGGGCCGCGTCGGGCACGTGCCGGTGGTCGCGGAGGCCGCCCTCCCCCCGGCCCCCGCTTCCCGCGAGCCCGCCTCCGCGCTCGAGACGGAACGCGATCTGGACGTGGGTGTGGTACTCGGCGATCTTGCCGTCGCGGACGATGGCGCTCGTGCCGAGGATGTCCATCCGCTCGATGTGCCGGATGGTCTTGGCGGCCTCGGCGAGCGCCTGCTTCGCGGCGTCGCTCCAGGACTCCGTCGAGACCCCCACGACGTCGATCGTCTTGATGACCGGCATCACGGCCTCCTACCCCGCCTCGTACACGTCGATGAACCGGCGGTAGTTCGCGGCGATCTGCTTGGCCGCCTCCTCCCGTCCGAGCTGCCCGTCGACGTAGGCCTTCAGCGGGTTCCACCAGATCGAGCGGCCGATGGCGAACCCGATGTAGCCGGGCACGCCCCGGCCCATCCGCAGCCAGTGATCCACGGCGGCGTCGTCGGCGCCGCGGCCGAGCACGACGCAGGCCACGCCGTCGCGGCCGTCGGCCCGGCACTCCGCCGCGATCATCTCGCAATCCTCCCGCCGGTCGATCCCCTCGATCTTCCAGATGTCGGGCTCCACGCCCGCCGCGTGGAGCTGGCGGATCGCCTCTCGCATCAGCTTCGGCCGCTCCTCGCTGTCCCACCGCCTCTCGTCGCCGCCGACCGCTTCCACCTGGTGCGGGAGGGGCGGGACGAGGAGCTCGAACAGGAACACGCGGCCGCGCTCGTGGAGCCAGTCGCCGAGGCGCTTCAGGCGCTCGCCCTGCCGCCGGTTCAACTCCGGGTCGCCCTCGGGGTTCCAGCGCACGAGCACCTTCGAGAACGTGGGGTCGAACTCCTCGATGTGCCTCCCGAAGTCGTCCCCGTACTCGAAGTCGAACTCGTCCTGGCCGCTCTTCTCGACCGGCATGGCGAGGGTGAGGCCGCGAGCCTTCGCGTCGCGGGCGATGTCGGCTCCGAACTGCTCGTCGACGAGGGCGCCGGCGGCCTCCTTCGGCACGCCCTCGTCGAGGGCGCGGAGCAGGCCCTCGTAGATGACCCGCTTCGCGTCGGAGATGCGGGCGGCCTCCTCCGGGGTCGGCTCCCCCGTGACCCCGAAGAACTTCTTCTGGAACGACCCTCGGTGATCGAAGGCCAGGATGTACAGGGGCTTGTCGTAGCCGAGCGCCATCCGTGCTCCTTCCTCCTCTGCGGGCTCCTTACGGCTGCTCGAACGGGTTCGTGGGCGTGAGCACCTCCACCGGGACCGGGGCCGCCAGCTCTCGGAACCGATTGGCGTCCGACGGCGAGCCCACGACGAACCCGAAGTGCATCGGGACGGCGAGCTCCGGCCCCATCGCCTTCACCAGGCCCGCCGCCTCACGGGCGTCCATCGTGTAGGTGCCGCCGATCGGCACCATCGCCACCTGGGTGGAGAGGGACTCGAGCTCGGGCAGGGCGTCGGTGTCGCCGCCGTGGTAGTAGCTGCGCCCCCCGTACTCGAACACGTAGCCCACCCACCCGTTGCGCTTCGGGTGCATCTCGAGCCGCTCCTCGACGATGTTGTACGCCGGCACGGTCTCGAAGCGGAAGCCGCCGACCTCGTGCGACTCGCCGGGGGCGACCGCCGTCACGTCGCCGGAGAGCTCCCGGGCCACGTCCCTCGGCGCCACGAGCTTGGTCGCCGGCCCCCGCAGCCGCTCGATCTCCTCCGGCTGGAAGTGGTCGAAGTGCGCGTGGGTGATGAAGATCAGGTCCGCGGGCTCCGGGTCGGTCACGCCCCACGGGTCGACGTAGACCACCGGCCCGTTCCCGCGCCAGCGCATCGCCGACTGGCGGAACCAGGTGATGCCCTCGAGCATGGTGACCCCTCCTCGGACGTGCTCCCCTGTAGTCTTGCAGACCGTGGGCGAGCCGTCGGTTGGGGGCCTGCGGGCGGGCATCGCGCTCCTCGGGCGCAACCCCGACTTCCGGCGCCTGTACCTCGCCTCCTTCATCTCCCTCGGCGGCGACTGGTTCCTGCTCGTCGCGCTGTTTGCGCTCGCCCTGGAGCTCACCGGGTCGGCCCTCTCCGTGGCGCTCCTCGTGGTCTCCCAGGAGATCCCGTTCTTCCTCATGTCGCCGGTCGGCGGGGCACTCGCCGACCGGCTCGACCGGCGGCGGCTCATGGTGGCCTGCGACCTCCTCCGGGCGGCGCTGTGCC
>SIRV01000245.1 GCA_004366195.1 Actinomycetota bacterium | reverse complement strand
TGGCCGACCGGATCGCGCTCGCCGTGGCGGCCGTCGTCCCGGTGCTGGATCCGGAGCTCGTCGTGCTCGGGGGCGGGATCGGGCGGAACGGCGACCTCCTGCTCGAGGCGGTGGAGCGCGAGGTGCGGGCGCTGTCCCCGTTCGCGCCGAGGATCGAGGCCTCGGCGCTCGGTGAGGAGGCGACCGTCCTGGGCGCCATCGCGGTGGCGCGGGAGGCCGCGCAGGATCTGCTGTTCGAGCGAGCGGTCCGAGCGAGGGGCGGAAGGAGGAAGGAGGGGTCATGAGACGTGCGTTGGTGGTGCTCTCGGTGCTCGCGGCCGTCGGCGCGGCCTGCACGGCCGGGGGCGGTGGCGGCACGTCGCCCCCGCCGACGATCGAGCCGAGCGGAACGCATGAGCCGGTGACGATCGAGATCTGGGGCGCGTGGAGCGGCCGGGAGCTGAAGCAGTTCAACCAGATCTTCCCGGCCTTCGAGGAGAAGTACCCGTGGATCACGGTGAAGAGCGTCGGCAACCGGGACGACGAGGCCATCGTGGCGGCGATCCGGGCCGGCAACCCGCCGGACGTCGTGCTCTCCTTCGGCCTGGACTCGGTGGGCGAGTTCTGCGCCTCGGGCGGGTGGCAGGATCTCACGCCGTACATCGAGCAGAGCGACTTCGACCTCAGCCAGTTCCCGGAGTCCGTGTTCAAGTACACGAGCTTCGCGGGGAGCCAGTGCGCCCTGCCGTTCCTCACGGACGCGTACGGGCTCTACTACAACGTCGACCTGTTCGAGAAGGCCGGGCTTACGGAGCCCCCGAAGACCTTCTCGGAGCTGACCGAGTACGCCAAGAAGCTCACGGAGTTCAACCCCGACGGCTCGATCAAGGTGGCCGGATTCGTGCCGTGGGCCGGCTTCTACGAGTTCGGCGCCGTGACGCTCTCCATCCCGTGGCAGGCGCACTGGTACGACGAGAGCGGTGAGCACTCGGCCGTCGCCACGGACCCGCGCTGGAAGCAGGCGCTGGAGTGGCAGAGGGACCTCGTCGACTTCTACGGCGCGGCGAACCTGAAGCGCTTCATCGCGGGGCTTGGCGGGGAGTGGGGGGCCGGACACGCCTTCCACCACGGGCAGATCGCGATGATGATCGACGGCGAGTGGCGGACGGCGTTCATCCAGGACCTCGCGCCCGACCTGAACTACGCGACGGCCCCGTTCCCCGTGCCGGACGACGCGGCGGACCGCTACGGGATGGGGCAGATCGGGGGCACGATCATCGGCATCCCGCGGGGGTCGCCGCACCCCGCCGAGGCCTGGCTGCTCGTCTCGTGGATGGCGACCGACACCGACACGCTCGTGTACATGGCGAACAACGTGCGGAACGTGCCGACCACGTACGCGGCGCTCGAGTCGCCGGACCTGGACGTGACGCCGCAGTTCAAGACCTTCCTCGACATCTTCCAGAACCCCTACTCGCACTACAAGGAGACCTCGGCCATCGGGGTCCAGGACCAGGACCTGATGGGGGCGTTCATGGAGGACTGGCAGGAGGGCAAGGTGCCGGACCTTCAGGCCGGCCTGGAGCAGGTGGCGGAGCAGATCGACGCCCTGCTCGCCCAGGCCCGGATCTGATCGAGGAGGGACCATAGCCGCCGCGACCGAGCTCGTCCGCCGAGCCGCCCGGGAGGGGCCACGCCCCTCCCGGCGGCGGGCCGCGCGTCGCTACCTGACGGCCCTCGCCTTCATGTCGCCGTGGGTCGTCGGGTTCTCCGTGTTCATCGTGTATCCGATGGTCTCCAGCCTCTACTTCTCCTTCACCCGGTACGACCTGCTGTCGGAGCCGGTCTTCGTGGGGTTGGAGAACTACCGGTTCATGTTCACCCAGGACCCGAACTTCTGGCAGTCGGTCCGGAACACCCTGTGGATGGTCGGGGTCGGGGTGTCGCTCCGCATCGTCTTCGGCGTGGTGACGGCGACGGTGCTCACCTGGCCGCGGCGCGGGGCGAAGGTCTACCGCACGATCTTCTTCCTGCCGACGATGGCGCCCCCGGTCGCGGCGGCGGTGGCCTTCGTCTTCGTCCTCAACCCGAGGATCGGACCGGTGAACCAGCTCCTCGGGGCGCTCGGCATGGAGCACCCGCCGCTCTGGTTCTACTCTCCGGGCTCCGCGAAGTGGGGGCTCGTGCTGCTCGGCCTGTGGGGGGTCGGGGACGCGATGATCATCTTCCTCGCGGGTCTGCTCGACGTCCCGCGGCAGCTGTACGAGGCGGCCGAGATCGAGGGCGCCGGCCCGTGGCAGCGCTTCCGCTTCGTCACGCTACCGATGATCTCCCCGGTGATCTTCTTCAACCTCGTGATGGGGGTCATCTCGGGGTTCCAGTACTTCACCCAGGCCTACGTGGCGAGCGTGGCGACCTCCGGCAACCGCGTGGCGACCCAGGCCCTCGGCTACCCGCAGGGCTCGATGCTCTTCTACTCCGTGTACCTGTACCAGCAGGGGTTCACGTACTTCCGCATGGGGTACGCCTCCGCGATGGCGTGGGTCCTGTTCCTCATCACCATGGCCTGCACCGCGCTGATCTTCCGCACCTCGGCGCGGTGGGTGCACTACGGAGGTGCGTTGCGATAGCCGGGGTCACCGTGGCGCGGGAGCTCCCGACCGGCGGGGTCGCCGCGGGCGTCGTGCCGCGGCCGCTCCCGCCCGGCGTGCGGCGACGCCGGTTCCTCCAGGCGGTCGCGAACCACACCGTCCTCGTCGCGCTGTCCGCGATGTTCCTCATGCCGTTCGTCTTCGTGGTGCTGACGGCGCTCATGACGGACCGGCAGGCGCTCAGCGCCGCGATCTGGCCCCGGCCCTTCCGCTGGAGCAACTTCCTGGAGGTGTTCCGGGCTATCGATCTCGTCCGCTACACGTGGAACACGGTGCAGGTCGCCGTGGGAGCCACCGTGGGGGTCGTCGTGTCCTGCGTCCCGGTCGCCTACGCCCTCTCGCGCCTGCGGTGGCGGGGACGGCAGGCGGCGTTCGTCGTCGTGCTCTCCACCCTGATGCTGCCGTTCCAGGTGACCGTGGTGCCGCTGTACATCATCTTCGTCCGCTTCGGGTGGATCCCCTCCCTGAAGCCGCTCATCGTGCCGATGTTCTTCGGAGACGCCTTCTCCATCTTCCTCCTCCGCCAGTTCTTCCTCACGATCCCCGAGGAGCTGACCGACGCCGCCCGGGTCGACGGGGCGAGCGAGCTGCAGATCATGACCCGGGTCGTCGTGCCCCTCGCCAAGCCGGCGATCGCCGCGGTCGCGCTGTTCCAGTTCCTGTACTCCTGGAACGACCTGTTCGCACCGCTGCTCTTCGTCGGCGGCGACCCGAACCTCTGGACGCTCTCGATCGGGCTCGCCCAGTTCCGCACCATGACGCAGGTGGACTGGAACCTCATGATGGCGGCCTCGGTGCTCTTCATGCTGCCGGTCATCGTCCTGTTCTTCCTCGCTCAGCGGGTCTTCGTCGAGGGCGTGACGCTCACGGGTGTGAAGGGGTGAGCGGGGTGACGGTGCGGGTGGCGCTGTTCGGCTCGGGATGGATCCAGCGCTTCCACGCACGGGCGGTGCTCGACCATCCCCAGGGGGAGCTGGTGGCCGCCACGAACTGGCGGGAGCCCTCGCTGCGGGAGCTCGCCGAGCGGTTCGGGATCCCGCGGACCACGACGGACTGGCGCGAGCTCGCCGAGGACGAGGGCGTCGACGCCGTCGTCATCGGCACGCCGAACGCCCTCCACGCCGAGCAGGCGGTGGCGTGCCTGCGCGCCGGCAAGCACGTGCTCGTGGAGAAGCCGATGGCGACGACGGTGGCCGAGTGCGACGCGATGATCGCCGCGGCGCGTGAGGCCGGACGCGCCCTCATGGTCGCGCACTGCTGGCGCTTCCACCCCGCGGTCCGCGCCGCCCGTGAGGCCGTGGCGGCCGGCCGCTACGGGCGGATCGTGAAGACCCGCGGGTACGGGGTGCACGTGAACTGGGGCCCCTCGGGGTGGTTCACGGACCCGGCCCTCGCCGGGGGCGGCGCCCTCATCGACATGGGCGTGCACGCCATCGACACCGCACGGTTCGTGCTGGGGGACCCCGAGCCGGTCCGGGTGTGCGCCTCGATCGGGACGCGGTACCGGGACGACTACGACGTGGACGACGACGCGGTGCTCCTCGTCACGTGGTCGGATGGGACGACCTCGATCGTCGAGTCCGGCTGGTGGCAGCCCCACGCCGGCGGTCCGGAGGCCGAGACCGAGCTGTACGGCACCGGCGGCTACGGTCGGATCTTCCCCGACGACGAGCCCTGGGGCGAGGAGCACGCGCCCCAGTCGATGTACTCGGCGCAGATGGCGGAGTTCCTCGAGGCGATCGTCGAGGGGCGCGAGCCCCGCCCGAACGGCGAGGACGGACGCGTCGTCGTCGAGGTGGTCGAGGAGGCCTACCGCTCGGCGGCCGGGCTCGGCTGAGCGCGGCGCTCGGCCTCAGACGCAGGGCACGACGGACCGCTTCGCGTCCCGGAACCGGGGCTCGCCCTCCGCGCCGATCCACCGCCACGTGAAGCCGCGGGCGCGCAGGGTGAGCGCGAGCACCCCGAAGGCGTCGTCCTGGGCCGCCGCCAGCGCCCGCGGACGGGGTCCGGGCGCGAGCGCGTAGCGGCTCGCGCCGCCGGTACCGACGATGAACTGCCGGATCCCCCGCGCACGGTCGACGCGTCCCCCGGGGTCCATCGGCCGCCAGCGCTGGTAGTTGTGGGAGTGCCCGTTCAGCACGACGTCGCCGCGGGCTCGGTACAGGGCGCGCCAGAGCGGTGCGACGGCCGACGTGCCCCCGCTGCCGGTCGAGAACGAGAACCGGGGATGGTGCCAGAAGGCCAGGGTGCACCGGTACCGGTCGTTCGGGTGCGCCGCCAGGTCCGCGAGGAGCCACGCGTACATCCGCTCGCCGGGGCCTGGGTCCGAGGGATCGTCCGGCGCGTCGCACCCGCCGGGGGCGAAGCAGAGCATCGAGGAGAGCGAGATCACGTGCCAGCACGGCGCGTCGGGGCAGGCGCCGAGGTCGAAGCTGTAGTAGGGGCGGCCGTCGGGCCCCCGCGCCCGCGGGCCGAAGTACCGGAGGTAGCCGCGGGGGCTCGACGTGGGATCCTGCGCGTACTCGTGGTTCCCCGGCGAGGGTGCGAGGCGTCGGAAGGCCCGCCCCCAGGTCGGGTCGAGGTAGGTGCGGTACTCGCGCAGCGTCCCCCGGTCGTATTGGTTGTCGCCGAGCAGGAGGACCCGGTCGAAGCCGCGCCCAACGATGAGGTCGGCGGTGTCGTCGTACCGACATCGGGAGCCCGTTCCGGGAGGAGCCGGGCAGGCGATGTCCCCCGCGGCGGCGATGCGGATGCGCGGAACCGAGCGGGTCGGGGCGAGCCCGTGTCCAGCCGTCGGCGCATCGCTCGCGGCAGGGCCATCCGCGACCGCGCCGAGGGATCCATCGGGAACGAGGGTCACGCAGGCGAGGACGACCGCCACGAGACGGTCCCGTCCCCGCGCGCCGGCGCCGACCTTCCGTAGGTGCCACATCCGCCCGACATGCTATGCAGGGGGCGGGCCGGGATGGGGGTTCCCGAGGGGAGGAACGTGCAGAGGTAGTATGGGGCGTCGTTAGGGCGAGGGGGGTGGGTTCCGTGGGGCGGCTCCGTGGCTGGCTCAAGGCGAGGATCCGGCGTAGCCGATACGGAGGTGTGGGTCCTCGTCGCGTCCTTGCGGCCGCCACCGCCACCGCGGTGGTCGCCGTCCTCGTCGCGCTCACCGTCGGGGCGCCGTCCGGCCTCGCGCTGGAGCGCCGGAGGTCCGCCGAGGCCCGGCTGGAGGGCCCGCCCGGCAAGCCGGCGCCGGCGCCCGTGGAGGTCGGCGAGGACGCGCTCACCCGTGCGCTCGGCTCCGGCCGGATCGACGAGGCGGCCTACGCCCTCGAGCGGGCGCGGTCGCTGTTCGATCTCGCCGACGTGCGGGCGCGGTACGGCGACGTCGTGCGGCCGGATCCGCGCGCGGCGACCCTGATCCTGCGGGACCTCGTCCTGCGGCTCGGCCAGCTCACGCCGGGGCAGCGCGCGGCGGCCCGAACCATCCTCGCTCGCCCGACGGACGGCAACGCGGACCCCATGGGCGACGGGTACGCGGTCGCCGAGGAGGCGCCGGTGTGCACCGAGCACGGGTGCATCCACTACGTCGCTTCGACCGACGACGCCCCCGATCCTACCGACGTCGATCCCGCGAACGGCGCGCCCGACTTCGTCGACCGGGCGAGCGAGACCCTCGAGGAGGTCTGGGCGGCGGAGGTCGTCGCCCACCGGTACCGGGCGCCGAAGTCCGACGAGACCTCGGTGAACAACGGTGGGGACGGACGGATCGACGTGTACCTCGCGAACCTGGGCGACGACGGGCTCTACGGCTACTGCACCACGGACGACCCCAACGCCGAGGCTGGCAGCGGGTACGGCTACTACGACTTCTCCGCCTACTGCGTGGTGGACGACGACTACGCGGAGTTCCCGCCGCCGTCGAACGGCGTCCGCGGCCTCCGGGTCACCATGGCGCACGAGTTCTTCCACGCGGTCCAGTTCGCGTACGACGCCGCCGAGGACGCGTGGTTCATGGAGTCCACCGCCGCCTGGATGGAGGACGAGGTCTACGACCGTATCGACGACAACCGGCAGTACCTGCCGTACGGGCCGCTCGGCCGGCCGCGTATCCCCCTCGACCTGAACCGGGGGTTCGCCGTGTACGGCTCGTGGATCTGGCCCCGGTTCCTCTCGGAGACCGCCGATCCCGACATCGTGCGGCGTGCGTGGAAGCGCGCGGACGCGAGCCCGAAGGGGTCCGACGCCTACAGCCTGCAGGCGTACGCGGGCGCGATCTCCTCCTACGACGGTCGCTTCCGATGGGTGTTCGCCGACTTCGGCATGTACAACGCGGTGCCCGCCGCGCTCTACGAGGAGGGGAGGGCGTACCCCATACCTCCCGAGGACGCGCGGATCCGGATCACGGTTCGCGACGCGGGCGCGGTCGGCTCCGAGATCCTCGACCACCTGACGAACGCCTATGTCGCGTTCGTGCCGGGCCGGGGCGTCGCGAGCACCGCACGGCTCGCGCTCTCGCTCGACGGGCCCCCGCTGCGAGCCGGCACCGAGGCCTCCCTGGTGCTCGTCCGCCGCGACGGCAGGGTCCGCTTCGCCCCCCTCGCCGTGAACCGGCGGGGGGATGCGGGCGCCACCGTCCGCTTCGGGCCCGGCACCGTCGAGCGCGTCGTGCTGGTGATGACGAACGCGAGCGTGCGACGCGACGGGGGGTGCTGGCGGGATCCGACCTGGCGGTTCTCCTGCGCCGCCTACCCGCGCGACGACGACCTGCGGTTCCGATACCGGGCCGAGCTCATCGCGTGATCCGCTCCGGCGCGAGCGCCGGAGCGAGGAGCGCCGCGCTGGCGAAGGTGAACGCGCCGCCCGCCAGGCCGTAGGTGTCGTTCACGGCCCATCCGAGGAGCCCGCAGATCGCCAGGGCGAGCACGGCCAGCCGCCAGCGCGGGTCGGCCTCCAGCGCGGGACGGAGGACGGCGGGCGGGCGCAGCGCGAGGACGGCCCAGACCCCGAGGCCGACCAGCATGAGCCAGGCCGCCGGCGTGGCCGAGGTGGTGCGGACGTTGGCGAGGAGGCGAACGACGAAGGCGACGAGCACGCCGTCCTCGGAGGCGAGGCGCGAGAGATGGGTGGGACCGCCGTCCAGGACCCGCCCGGCGATCGTGACGGAAGCGGCGTCGAGAGCCATGGCCGTCGCCACGAGCACCCAGGTCCGCGGGCGGAGCCCCCAGCGGGGGAGGCCGATCCACAGCGCGGCGGCGGCGGCGAGCGTGAGGCTGCCTCCGAGATCGGCCCCGACGGACGGCAGGCCGGCGAGGATCGCGGCCGAGACGAGCAGGAGGACGCCGGTCCGGGGCCGCAGCCCCGCCGCTGCGAGGAGGGCGCCGG